>JAAYKF010000055.1 GCA_012522535.1 Bacteroidales bacterium | reverse complement strand
GTAATATTGCTTACTTGTAAAGTTGTTGGTCTAGAGCAATCAGGACCTTCATGTATTGATATATTATCCAAATTAACCCCATATCCCCAATCAGATTTGGCTTCAAATGCAATTACATAGTTTGTTGCACCAACTGAGTTTGGCAAACCAAGCTCAATTTGCTCCCAAGAGGCATGTTGGGTAGTATATTCAGCTCCAGGAATTAGAGTCCACGACGCATCACTAATATCATTTTTATAGTAAACACGTAACTCATCAATATCACTTCCCCATGCAACATTAGCTAAATAGAAACTAAGTTGTGGTGAATTTAATGAAGATAAGTCAATCTGTGGTGATACTAATTTGGTTTTGTGAGTTCTATTACTAACTTTGAATTCTGCAAACAAAGATCCTTCATTGGGACTAATTGAACCATTATTTCCACCAGATGATACAAGTTTCCACATAGTAGTACCTTCCACAAATTCTTCGCTCCAACAGCTTAAACTTGGCAATAAATTTGTATTTGCAGTTCCACCTTCAAAACCTTCTGTAAATGGTGCTACTGCTGGCAAACAAGTCGTTCTAAAGCTTCCACTAACAAAAGAGCTATAATCATTGGCTGTACAGCTTGAGCGAATCCAATAATAATATTGTGTATTATCAGACAAACCACTCAAATCTATTGAGGTTGTACCTGCTGTGGCTGTATAATCAGCTATATCAAAGGCACTAGGAGCTAGGTTTAATTCGCTAATATATAGCTCATATCCATCAGGAAGTTGATCTGGCTCTGTCCAATTTATTTTTGCTGTGGTTGTTGTTAAGTCCGAAACATTTACATCAACAGGTGCAAAACAACTAATTTCTGTTCTGAAATCTGAAGGTCCAGACCAAACACTTTCATCACCTACACCACATTTAGCTCTAACATAAAATCTATGATCTGTATCTGATGTTAAACCTTGTAATTGGTACGTAGTGGCACTAACATCAACATTAGTTCCCATTCCTTGAACAAAGCTACCTTCGCCCCATTCAATTTCCCACTCAGTGGCAGTACCATCCTCTACCCACGAAAGATCAGCGGTAAAAGGTGTAATATTTGTTACCTCTAAGTCTATTGGTTGAGGACAGCTTACCTGTGTTCTAAAGCTATATGGTCCCGACCAATTACTTTCATCACCTACACCACATATAGCTCTAACATAATAACTATAATCAGTGTCGGAATTTAAGTTTTGTAATAAATGTGTTGACGATGTAACAGTTTCATTTGTTCCCATACCTAGGACAAGGTCATTACCAATGCCCCACTCAATTTCCCACTCGCCTACAGTACCAATTTGTGACCACGACAACTCTGCTGTATAGGGAGTAATATTATTTGCTGTAAGATCTGCTGGTCTATAACAGCTTGGGTGTATTACATCAAATGTATAATCTTCAAACTCACCATAAGTGTGATTTGTAGCACATGGATCAACATTTCCAACACTGCTTAAATAGTGATTTACAACTCTCATTCTTGTTTCACCTTCAAGAGCATCCACTGGCACAGCAAAGCTACCATTATGTGTATTGGCGTATGCAGAACTAGAGAACATAATTTCACTCTCTTCAAAAACTCCATTTTGATTCCAGTCAACCCAAATTCTAAAGCCTGCAGTAGTAGTACCGTTAGTAACAGCTGTAAAGCTAACACTCTCACCCAACTCTTGAGACACTACCTTATCCGAAAAGTCTCCATATCCACCTGCTGAGTTTCCAGAAGCAAGATTGCTTATGTTTTCAATACCGCCAGTTGTAGAAAAATCAGTAATATGATATGAACTTGTTCCTCCAGGCGTACAAAAACAATCAGCCGCTGGTTTTATTGTTAGAATAAGTGAATTTGAATAATCCGTATTGCCATCACACGTAACAGAAAACCTATATTCAGTATCAGTATTAGGTGCAACTATTGCTAATGTTCTTGCATTTGCACCATCAACATTTGTCCAATCTCCAGTAGAGCCTTCTCTTTTTTGCCATTGGTAAATTAAACCAGAAAAACCCGAAGTAGCTCCATTAGCTGTAACAGAAATTTCCGAACCACCACAAACTTCCATTGCATCGGTTATAATACCAGCAAAGGGAGCTCCGCTACATGGTTCCATTAAATCTCCATCAAATTGAATTTGAGGTATAATAGCTGTTCTGCTACTTGCTGAAGGTGGGTTGTCAGGATCTGGATTATTACTATCACTACGATAATACATACCAGTATTGGTTCCTGATGTAAACGTAGCCCAATAAGTAGAATTACCGTAATCGGGCGTATTTTCATCTATTGCAACAACATATTACTTATACCATCCCACATAAAAGGAGTAGTTAAAGTAATTTCCATCCACTGATTAGCAACTGTATTTGATGCTATTTGTCCATTAAACACTTCAGTTAAATCACCAATCTCAACCCAGTCAGTTGTTGAAGTAAATTGAGTTTTATCTGTTAAACACATATAAACTGTCCAATCTCTCCAATCAACTGTGGAATTTGATGTTGTTGGTTTATAACGAATTGTGGTTATCGTTCCACCATTATTCGATGCCCCTTCACCAAGTATTTGGGCAGCCGTATAAATAGTCTGCGAGTAGTTATACCCCCAATTTGTTGAAAGAGGCAAAACAAGACCCGTACTCGATCCACTCCCAATCTGAATAGTTTGGGCATTTGCTGTCCACCCGAAAGCCATCAGGATGAACAGCCAAATTGTAAATTTTAATTTTCTCATAATTTTTGATTTAGTTAGTATTCTTTAGAATTTTTATTTTCCTAAACAACAAATATACAATGCATTTTCAATTTTCCAAAGAAATTTTCAATTTTATTGTATAAAAAGCTAAATTTTTATTGTAATAATTTAGCTAAAACGATATAGGGGAAAATTTAGATAAAAAAATTTGAAATAAAATCTTGAGATATAGTGCCACTATCAATGCAACAAGAAAATATAAGGACAGAATGTTTTTACAATTATTTATGAAAACCAACACTTAAATCATTGCAAATTAACAAAACGAAACCAAGCGGTATAAAACATCCTGCAAGGTCTCCCAGACCTTGTAGGTTTAAAGTCGAAAAGTATTTGGGGCTGTGGAAAAAACACTAACAAATTCTGCCCATTGAGCGAAGTCGAAATGTGCAGAAAACAGGGACGATACGGTTTTGCTCAACGACACATCAATCGGGCGTTTCGACTTCGCTCAACGACCGATTATGCATTTCCCTCCCCTTTGGGGCTGGGGGTCAGAAATGCTGACAAACACCACCTCAAACCTTTCTAACTATCAATTGCTGATTTTCAAATTTTACAATTTTCACACTCTCACCTTTCTCCACATAACCAATCTCGCAGTTGGCATCATAAACCTGATTGTCGATAATTATTTTTCCCACAGGTCGTAAAATGGTGTGTGCAACAGCCTCTCTGCCAATTAAACTCATCAAACTTAAATCTGCCGACGAATATCCCTCCGATTTTTCCTGAGTAGAGTTTAACGCTAATTCGCCAAATCTGGAGGTGGTAAAAAGCTTCTTACTTAGCCAAATTGCCGAAATAAAAGCCAATGCCACCGAAACTGTTACAACAAAAAATGATTTCACAATGGCAGTGCCACCACTGTAGTTGAAATCAAATCCTTGATTGGGCACCATGCTAAAACTCAAAGCAACAATTATCAGTAATATGCCCGAAACGCCTGCTACGCCAAAACCCGGCAAGACAAAAATCTCCACAGCAAGTAATATCAGACCCACAACAAAAAGTAAAATCTCCCAATTGGCTGCCAAGCCCTCTATGTAGAGCGGTGCAAAATACAAAACAGCTCCCAATATGGCGACAATTAAAGGAAAGCCAATACCCGGCGTTTGAAGCTCAAAGTAAATCCCTCCAATAATCATCATTATCAAAAGTCCGCTCACAACTGGATTGACTAGAAAGTTTATCAAAGAGTCGGTCCAAGAGAGTTTTTGCTCAATTATTTCAGCATTTTCAATGTTATGTAATTCTAAAATCTCCTCCACCGACAAAACAATTCCTTCGCAATAGCCATTAGCAATTGCCTCTTCGGCAGTGAAAGTCAAAACTTTATTGGAGTCATTAATACCTTCAATATATGTCCGCGGATCGACCATAGCTTCGGCAATTTTTGGATCTCTATTTTTAGCTTGTGCCGTTGCCCGCATCATCGAACGCATATACGACTGATATTTATCGGGCATAATTTCGCCCGTTTGGTCAACCACCGAAGCCGCCCCGATACTGGCTTCTGGACGCATATAGATGCTATCACAAGCGATGGAAATTAGAGCTCCTGCCGATGCCGCATTATTATCTATAAAAACCCAAATGGGAATTTCTGATTCCAAAATCAAGGTACGCATATTGTCAGCAACATTCAACATTCCACCAAAGGTGTTGAGATTGAGTAAAATCAAATCTACCTCTTCATTTTCCGCATCTTTCAATGCTTTTTTAAGCTTACGTTCGGCGGGTGGCGAAATATCTTCATCAATTTTAAAACTATATATTTTCTCTATCTTTTTCTCAACAACAACCGAGGTGTCGCCTTCAGCTTTTAGGAAAAATAGGCTTCCCAAAAGCAATGAAAATAAAACCAAAAATCTTTTCATATTTCTATCTATTTAAAATATTCCTTGCAAAGTTCTGTCAACTCATGGCAGATATTCTCATTTCCTGCAACTATTGTTTTGCCAAAAAGCCAATTATCACCACCATCAAAATCTGTAATTTTGCCGCCAGCCTCTTTCACAATCAAACTGCCTGCTGCCACATCCCACGCATTTAGACCATATTCATAAAAGCCATCAAAACGACCACATGCAACATAAACCAAGTCTATTGCCGCTGAACCTAACCGCCTTATTCCCTGAGTGTTACGAGCCAAATAAGCAAACATATCCATATACTCATCCAACTTAGAAAAATCGGTATAAGGAAAGCCTGTGGCTAAAAATGATGATTTTAAACTATCCACTTTTGAAACCGAAATTTCCCGACCGTTGAGCCATGCACCACCATTTTTCCATGCATAAAACATCTCATTAGAAACAACCTCAAAAACCACCCCCAAAACCACTTCCCTTTCTCGCCTCAAAGCTATACTGATGGAATAAGGCGACAAGCCATGTATATAATTTGCGGTGCCATCCAATGGGTCAATTATCCACTCAAATTCAGACTCTACATAGTCCAAAGTTTTTTCTTCAGTGATAAAACCTGCATCTATAATTATTTTAGAAAGCTCGTCCACAATCATTTTTTCGGCAGTTTTATCAACATAAGTAACAAAATCGTTTAATCCTTTATTCTGAACATCCTCTTGTTTCAATTTCTGATTTTCGGAAATCAAATATTCGCCAACTTTTTTGGCTATATCTCTAACATCCGAACATATTTGTTGATAATACATATTATTAGTTTTTTCGAGATAATAAATTCAAATTTCGCAGTATAATAAAGAAATCTTTTGAGATTTTATAATCTTGCGAATATGCTTGATTTGCCTTCTCAATAATATCTTTGCTAAAGTTTTGAATTTTCAAATTGTCAGTGGAATAAATAACAGCCTTTTTCGGGCTAAAAAACTCCATATTAACACCATCAGGATTAATTCCCACCCACGTTTTTCGACCGAAAATGACCGAAAAAATATTGGATAAAAGTAAATCTACCCGCCAATTAAATGGAATTAAAAATGGCAAAAAGAGAATGATGATAAATGAAAAAACAAAGTCGAAAAATCGTTTTTTACGTCTATTCTTTGGTAATGAAACAGAATTTATTCCCACCAAATAAATATCTCCAGAGGTATTTATGGAATTACTTCCAATAATGGATAAACTTTCCGGCGGAGCAATCTTAAAATCCAAATCTTTTTTATGCAACTTCGACATCAAATCAATAATCACATTGGAAGCCACATCTTGGGCACAAAAAACAATCTCATTTATTTGGTAAATCTCAATTATATCTTCAATTTGCGACAAATATCCAATCACATCTTCCGAGTCGGATTTTTCGGGTGTAACAATTCCCAAAAAATTGGGCGTTAATGAAGTATTTCTCAAAATTGCAGCCACACGCTCCGCTTCATCTTTTTGTCCCACAACCAAAAAGCGTTTTGAACTCACATCGCCGAAATTAAAAGTTTTAGCTCCAAGTAAATTCAAAATAAAACGATAGGAAGTTAGAGAAATAACACCCCAAACTGCACCCAAAACTATCATTGCACGCGAAAAACGTAACGATTCGGGCATAAGTGCATAAATCACCAATATGGCAATGGTTCCCACAAAAACGCCCTTTACCAAATTGGAGGTTCTGGCTCGTTTTTCATACAAATCTGTAAACCAAAACGACAAAATCCATATTAAAATATATGATGGAATTATGTACAATAAATACGATTTTGGGAAGGTGGAATTATTGGAAATCATCACATTTTGCTCCCAATAAATCGACAAGAAAAACATTCCTGCATAAAGCACCAAAGCATCAACAACTGCTTGCCATGTCCGCTGAACAAAGCGTTTTATAATGGATAGAGAAGCCCGTAGATAGATGGCTAATTTTATAAAAAATGAAAAGAGTTTTGCATTACTTTGACTAAAGTGCTTTTGGGCAAAAATTATCATCGCATTGTAAAAAACAAAAACATAGTTTAAACTTCCTTTTTTAGTACTTTCGCCTTTGTAATGAATAATTCGAGTTTCGGGGAAATAGTAATTTCTATATCCACCTTTTTGAATTCTGTACGACAAATCTATATCTTCGCCATACATAAAAAAGTCTTCGTCTAAAAGTCCAACTTTGTCCAAAGTCTCCTTTCGCATCAACATAAATGCACCCGAAAGTACATCCACATCGTGAATTTCATCATCATCTAAAAACGTTAAATGATACTGTCCAAACTTCTTTGATTTTGGGAAGAGTTTTGCCAATCCAAATATCTTGTAAAACGCCACTGCTGGCGTAGGCAAACCTCTTTTCGACTCGGGCAAAAAACGTCCTTTTCCATCCACCATTTTCACTCCCAATCCACCAGCTTCAGGGTGTGAATCCATAAAATCAACTACCTTTTCAAAGGTATCAACCTCAACCAAAGTGTCTGGATTTAGAAGCAAAACATATTCACCCTTCGAAAGTCGTATGGCTTGATTATTTGCCTTGGAAAAGCCTAAATTCTCTTCATTATCAATAAGTTTCACCTGCGGAAATTTCTCTTTCACCATTGCCACAGATCCGTCAACAGAATTATTATCAACAACCCAAACTTCTGAATCGATATTTTCTAAAGCTTGATAAACACTATGAAGACACTGTTCCAGAAAATACTGAACATTGTAATTGACAATTATTATGGATAGTTTGCACATAAATTTGTAATAGAGAACAAATTTATAAAAAGAAATTCAATTTATACCTATTATCACAGAATTTTGAATATCATTCCAAATCTTCTGTAAATATTTTAAAGGAAAAATAATCAGACATCTTATTTATCAAATCTTCATATTCGCCAAAGGGCAAAACAAGTGAAAAAATAAAAGTTTCTGATTTTCCAAACCCTGCACTTTCACATATCCTTAGGGTAGTTTACAGAAACTAATAGAACACAGCAAACTTTTCCCCGACCTTGACCGATAAGCACAAAAATAAGTGAGACTGGGCGTTAAGAACTACCCCTGTCTGAGTGAGCTTGCGAGCGAGTTTGTGGGTAGTTTAGCCCATCGAACGCTAATTTTTGTAGTGAAATCGGGCACAGTCTTGACTTTTTTTGATTACTTTTTTGTGTTGTACCAATTGTAATAATAAAACAGTTTTGACTGTTTTATTATTTTTCAATGGTAAATGCCGATATAATAGCTGTTTATTACAATTGGAATGAAATGAAAATTGGACTAATACAGCTATATAATCGGTGTCAAGACAAAAAAGTGATTGGGGTTTGGGGCAAAGCCCCAATAGATGTCCAATAAAAGCCAAACCAATACGCTATTTTTGGTATTCAGACTTTGCCATACACTCAAATACATTCTATTGCCCTTATTTTCAATATTTTGCGCTTTATTTTTCTATAAATCTAATTTTGAACATCAATCCGAATCTTCTGTAAATATTTGAAAGGAGAAATAGTCTGACATTTTATTTATCAAGTCGTCATATTCGCCAAAAGGCAAAATAAGTGGCTCGCTATTGGATTTTAAAAGTAAAAATCCACTATCAAAATTTTCTAAAACAGGAGCAAAATTGATAGTATCAACCTCGTCATTTTGAAAATTACGAATTATAACGCTTTCAAAATTATCTAAAACTTGCTGATAGGAGACTTTGTGATTTAATAATTCATTCTGAATATT
>JAAYKF010000004.1 GCA_012522535.1 Bacteroidales bacterium | reverse complement strand
TTACAGATATTAATGTAACAGCCACAGGCGGAGGTACTTATACATGGAGTGGAGGTTCAAGTTTGACCACTGCCAATAATAGCTTCGATACCCCCGGAACATACACCGTAACAGTTACTGCCGACAACGGCTGTACCGCCACCGAGAGTATTGTTATCATACAAGACATTTCAGTACCAAATGCTTCAATAAGTGGCAATACAGAAATTTGTAATGGAGAAAGTTCAAGCATAACAGCTTCGGGCGGTGGAACTTATCAGTGGAATACAGGTGAGACCATTGCAAGCATAAGTGTTTCCCCCACATCTACAAGCACATATACTGTTACTGTTACATCGTCAAATGCTTGTACTAGCACGGCAGATTTTACTTTAACAGTACACGAAAACCCAAGTGTAGATATAAATTACTCTCCAAGTTGTTATGGAGAAAGTGTTGCTGTATCGGCGGAAGCATCGCCAACAGGCACATATTCATATAACTGGATGGTGCCCAGTGGAGCGTCAAATCCTGGAAACAATGGCAGTTTCACAACAAATGTTGAGGGTAGCTATTATGTTACCATAACAGATGTAAATACGTGTAGTGCAACTTCCTCATTTACATTGACTTATCCTGATATTCTTGATGCTTATTTTACCAAAAATGATGTCTCTTGTAATGGAGGAAACGATGGCTTTATCGATATGACTATCGAAGGTGGAACTCCGACATATTCCATTTTGTGGAGCGATGGTGATACATCTGAAGATAGGATGGGACTCACGGCAGGAACATATTCAGTTACAGTAACAGATGATATTGGTTGCACTGTAAGTCTAACAGTACCCATCATCGAGCCAGCAGCTCTATCCATAAGCGAAACCATAAATAATGTAAGTTGTAATGATGGTGATAATGGCTCCATTTCAATAGTTGTCAGTGGTGGAAATGCGGGCGGATATACCTATTTATGGTCCAACGGAGCAAACTCTTCTACCATAAATAATTTAGCTTACGGAATATATAGTGTAACTGTTACAGACCCCAAATCTTGTACCATAACAGCCACATATTCAGTTACAGAACCCGAACTGCTCGCCATTAGCGGAGAAATTACACACCCCAAATGCTACGGTGGTGAAGATGGAGAAATCGAAATTACAATAAGTGGAGGTACTCCGGGATACACGTATACATGGAACGGTACTCCATTCTATGCTCTTTTACCCGATTTATATGATATTGAAGCTGGTGAATATGTTATTGTTGTTACTGATGCTAATATGTGTACTGCCACGCAAACATACACTCTAATTGAGCCAGCAGAAATAATGCCAGAATTTGTGGTAACACACCAAACTTGTGATAATAATAATGGTGAAATTATGGTAAACGTCTCTGGCGGAACACCCGACTATTCCTACCTCTGGGATAATTCTGCCGCCAATGCCACAGTTACTCATATCGCAAATCTAAATAGCGGGCAATACAGTATAACAATCACAGATGCCAATGATTGTACAAAAGATACCGTGGTTGAGGTTGAAAGAATTATACCACCAGAAATAGTCTTAAATAATATTGTAAACGAAACTTGTTCCGATGAAAATGCAAGTATAACGGTGGAAGTGGTAAATGGTCGTGCCGATTATAACTATTTGTGGAGTGCCAATGCCGAAATCAACTCGCCTAATATTACCAATATATCGGCAGGTACACACTATCTTACAGTTGTAGATGCTGATGGCTGTATGGATACAGCTGAATATGTGATAACAAATCACGAAAGTCCATTGCCTCAAATCGCACACATATCTCCAGCTCATTGTGATCAAAATGATGGAACTGCACAAATTACAGTTAGTGGTGGAACAGGAGACTATACCTACGAATGGAATACTGCACCACCACGATATGGAAGCAACGAAACAGATATGTATGGAGGTGTTTATGACGTGGTTGTTAGCGATGGTGTTTGTGATGTAGTTTTGGAAGTGAATATACCCAACCTGCCAGGGCCAAATGTAGTGGCATCCGCAACACCCACAGTGATTAATGTCGAAAGGGCAAATATTCATTTTACAGACCACTCTACTGCCGAAGGCGAAATAGTTGACTGGATTTGGGATTTTGACAATGGGCAGGTTTCATACTTCCAAGATGTACATTATAAATATGAATTACCTGGAAATTATAATGTTCAACTTACAGTAACAGACGAATTTGGTTGCGTGGGAACAGATAGTCTTGAAATAGTGGTTATGGAAGACCTCGAATTCTGGATACCAAATGCCTTTACTCCCGATAGAGATGGGCTCAATGATATGTTTGGTCCCATAGCTAGTGGCTTTATCAACGATGGTTATGAAATGGTAATATACGACAGATGGGGTAAAGTAGCTTTTTATAGTAATGATTATTATAAAAGATGGGACGGCTCCATAAATGGAAGAAAAGTGGAAACAAATTCAGTATTTGTATATAAAATATCAATCTTCGATTTGTTTGGCAAAGAACATAAGTTCAGAGGTCGTGTATCAATAATTTATGGATTAGAATAGAATTTCTTTTTTTACGACTAAATTAGTTTAGTTTAAAAGTTAAATACCAACTCATCAGGCAACATTTTAACTATTTATTTTGTCTTTAGACTAACGTATTTGAAGTTTTTTTAGTGTTTATAATTATTGTTAGTAAATTGTTTGCATTTATTACTGAAAAACAATAGAAAGGTGATGAATATGTTTTATATTTGTAAACGATATTAAAATGGCAATCTTATGAAGAGAGTATTTATTCTATTATTTTTTTATATCTTATTTTTTTCACTAAAGTCGCAAAATATAGGAATCAATGCCAATGGTGATCTGCCAGAGCCTTCGGCTGGTTTAGATATAAATTTTTCAAATAAAGGCTTGTTAATTCCAAGGGTGGCACTAACATCAGTTTATGATGTTACCACAATTCCGTCGCCAGCAACGAGTTTGTTGGTTTACAATACAAATCCTAATATGACTAATGGCAATATTGGCTTCTGGTATTTTGATGGTACGCAGTGGGTGCAAGCCATAGGTCCTCAGGGTGATGTTGGTCCTGCTGGTCCTGCCGGTCCTGCCGGTCCTGCCGGTCCTGCCGGTCCTGCTGGAGCCGATGGTGCTCCCGGTCCTCAGGGTCCTGCTGGTCCTGCCGGTCCTGCCGGTCCTGCTGGAGCCGATGGTGCTCCCGGTCCTCAAGGTCCTGCCGGTCCTGCTGGAGCCGATGGTGCTCCCGGTCCTCAGGGTGATGTTGGTCCTGCTGGTCCTGCTGGTCCTGCTGGTCCCGCTGGTGCACAAGGTCCTGCTGGTCCCGCTGGTCCCGCTGGTGAAACTGGTGCTCAAGGTCCTCAGGGTGATGTTGGTCCTGCCGGTCCTGCCGGTCCTGCCGGTCCTGCTGGTCCTGCTGGTCCCGCTGGTCCTGCTGGTCCTGCTGGTGAAACTGGTGCTCAGGGTCCGCAGGGTCCGCAAGGTCCTGCTGGTCCAACATGGAAAATTGTGTCTGATAACTTTAATACCGATGGACAGTTGGTGATAACCACTACAGAACCTAATTCATATATATCAAATAATGCAGCATGGCTAACAACTGGTAATACTGGAACTATTGCTGGAACAAATTTTTTGGGAACAATAAATAACCAAGCCTTAGATTTTAGAACTAACAATAGTATAAGATTAAGAATTACTACTGCTGGACAGTTACTTGCATATTATAGTGGAACAGCAGCTGTGCCAACTTACTCTTTTAACGACAACCAGAATATGGGAATGTGGCGTGGGGGAGCAAATATTTTGGCTTTTTCAACTTCGGGAGTTGAACGATTAAGGTTTTCTGGCACTGAGGCAGTGTTTAATAATCCAGGTAATGCTTATAATTTCCGTATTCGTTCGCAAAGTATTGTCAATATGTTTTTTGTACAGGGAAATACAAATAGAATA
Source organism: Bacteroidales bacterium (assembly GCA_012522535.1). GTDB lineage: Bacteria > Bacteroidota > Bacteroidia > Bacteroidales > WCHB1-69 > JAAYKF01. Next base: position 4,559 of record JAAYKF010000004.1, on the reverse strand, counting down.
GGTATTAATACTAATAGTCCTCAAAGTGTAGTACATTTTGTTACTACTAATGAAGATATTTGGTTAACTGATTGGGTAAATTCTCATGCAAGTAATGGTGCAATTGCAAGATTTCAACATAATAACGCAAATAATGGAAATAGGGTATTAATGGGTACCTCTTCATATACTGGAAGTGCTTTAGAGGCCAGAGGTATAATAGGCATTCATCTTGCAAATTCTGGCAGTGGTGGTGCAGGAGTTGAGGGATTCTCTAATAGTAGTGCTTCTGTTGGAGTCATAGCAGGGTTTGTTGGAGGTAATACCCCGTCTGCTTCTGGTTGGGCATTATGGTCAGATGGTTGGGCGGGGGGAATAACTAATTGGCAAAATTTTTCTGATATACGAATTAAAAAAGATATTACGCCAATAGTAGGAGCTTTAAGTATTATTTCTCAAATAAATGGAGTGGAATATTATTATGATAATTCGCAGTTTCCAGGTTTAAATTTAGATACTAAGCATAAACAGATAGGTTTTATTGCTCAAGAAGTGGAAAATGTAATGCCACATCTTGTTCGTGACGCTAATGTTCATGGTCATAAAGATAGAATTGACATAAATATGAACAATGAAAATAAAGTATATTCTCTTAAAACTTTTAGTTATTCTGATATTGTGCCAATTTTATTAGAAGGTATTAAAGAGCAACAAGAAATTATTGATGATTTGCAAAAACAAATTGATGATTTAAAACAACTTATAGAAAATAAATAGCTGATGAAACATAGAAAAAAGAGTAATTTTAGGAGCTTTATTGAGCAGACAATTTGTTTTGTCTTGCTCACTCTTATACTTTTTTCTCCTCGCCAAATACATTCCCAATCCAACGCTTTGGTTATAAATGGAGCCAATATTATTATGGATGGAGGCACATCTGCCGAACCTATCTATTTGATTGTAAATCAGAATAGTAGCGATGGAATTGTTAGACATTCTGGACATATTCATTCCGAAAATCAATACAATTATGTTAAATGGATTTCTGGTAGTCAAACCGGAAATTACGTTATACCCTTTGGCATAGGCGGCAATCAGGCAAACTATATTCCCTTCACCTTCGATAAAGTTTCCACCAACTCTGCTCATATCCAAATGTCAACTTGGCATACCGATATTCCCAACTATCCGCGACCACAAGCTACAAATGTTAATGCGGTTACAAATATGCTTTTTCATGCCGATTCTGTGGATTACGCCATCGACCGTTTTTGGGATATCAGAGCCAGCAACACTACGGCTAATCTCACTTTCTCATATCTAGGTATAGAAAACACCACCATAAATCCCACTGGAAATGTCCGTGCCCAGCACTGGAACGGCAACTCATGGGACGAGCCCGTATTGCCCGGAACTCCGGGAGTTACAAGTGGAGTTGGTACAGCTGGAGTTTTTCAAAACCAAAACACATTTTCGCCATGGGTGCTATCCATCGCACCATTTTGCATAGAAGATACAATATCATATCCGCAAACTGCATATTGCAACGACGACAGTAATTCATGCAATATTGTTCATACAGAAGATGGAACTACTGGTACATATTCAGCAGTACCAGCTGGCTTACACATTGATGTTAATACAGGTGCAATTACGCCATCGCTAAGTGAACCAGGTACATATACTGTTACCCTAACCGTAGCCGCTACCCCCATTTGTCCTGAGTATGAAACATCTACTACTGTAACTATATTACCCACTCCAGAAGTGGAGGTGTTAATACCCACCGTTTGCTACGCAACTAATGCCACAATCACTGCCCAAGTGTCGCCCAATGGTTCATATAGTTATGCATGGACAACGCCAGCATCTGTCCCGAACCCTGGAAACGTGAATAGCTTTACTTCTAATGTGGAAGGAAATTATTCAGTTACAGTTACCTCCATAAACGGCTGTACATCATCTGCTACAGCTAATTTTGCATACCCCGAACTGCTTGATGCCTACTTCACAAAAGAAGATGTCTCGTGCAACGGAGGTAGTGATGGCTCCATTGATATTACCGTTGAAGGCGGAACACCCAATTATAGCTTCCAGTGGAGCGACGGTGCCACAACCGAAGATAGACAAGGCTTGACCAACGGAAACTACTCCCTTACAGTAACTGATGCCATTGGTTGTACAGTGTCTTTAATCGTTCCCATAACTCAAGCACCTGCCATATCAATAAGTGGAAATATAAATAATGTAAGCTGTTTTGGGGGCGGAAATGGCTCCATAAGTGCAACAGTAAGTGGCGGAAATAGTGGCGGATACAACTATTCATGGAATAATGGTCAAACTACCGCAATCATTTCCAATCTAGAACAAGGAACATATATCCTAACAGTTACCGATACAAAAGCATGTACACAAACAGCAAGCTATACTGTTACACAACCCAACCAAATTCAAATTTCTGGAACTACCAACAGTCCCAACTGTTTTGAAGGAAACGATGGTAGCGTAAATATTACAGTAAATGGCGGAACACCTGAATATTCCTACAGCTGGAGCAATTCGGCTACATCACAAAATTTGAATAATGTGCAAGCAGGTGTATATACTATCACCGTTAGCGATGCAAATTCATGTACTAAAACTGCAAGTTTTGAGATAAATAACCCCGACCAAATGCTCATAAACAGCACAGTAATTCCCGAAACTTGCGACAATGATAATGGAGCTATTTCCATTGTGGTAAATGGCGGAACACCCGATTACACCTACGCATGGAGTAGTAATACCAACAATGCCACTGTGCCAAATATTTCAAATTTGAATAATGATACATATTCTGTTACAGTTAGCGATGCCAACGGCTGTGTTAAAGATACCACATTTCATGTAGAAAGAATAACTCCACCCGAAATTGTAATTACGGATGTTGTAAATGAAACATGTTCCGATGCTAATGCAAGCATCACTGTGGAGGTTATCAACGGACGACCCGATTACAACTACTTATGGAGTTCCAATGCTGGAAATAATTCACCAAACCTCTCCAATATTTCGGAAGGAGCTCATTATCTGACCATTACAGATGCTGATGGTTGTTTGGCAGATACCATAATATATATATCAAACCACCAAGCACCACAACCATTTATAACAGGAATATCACCTGCACATTGCGGTCAAAGTGATGGTGGAGCCTCCTTTGCCGTTAGTGGTCAAAGTGATTCTTATACCTACGAGTGGAACACCAGCCCAGCAAGATTTGGAAATAGTGAAAATGACTTAGCTGGTGGTACATATATTATAAGTGTTAGCGATGGAATTTGTGATGTGGAATATGAAATCACCATCCCCGACCTCCCTGGTCCCACAGCCCACGGTGCAGCACACCCCAGCGTGGCATACGAAGACAATGCAAATATACGATTTGTTGACCTTAGCGAGGGCGATATAGAGTCGTGGTACTGGGATTTTGATAATGGATTTGCCACCAGCGAAAAAGAACCGCGATACGAATACAATATGGCAGGCGAATATGACGTGGTTCTGTATGTTGTTGATAAATTTGGTTGCACAGATGTTGACACTGTTAAGGTGCTAATACTGCCCGGGATGGAAGTGTGGATTCCAGATGCATTTTCTCCCAATGGCGATGGACTAAATGAAAGCTTTGGACCAGTGTTAGGCGGAGTTAGTGAAAAAGGTTACGAGTTTGTAATATACGATAGATGGGGCAAAAAAGCCTTCTATACGAACGATATAAACAAAAGATGGGACGGCACTATTAATGGTGTAAAAGTGGAACTTAACTCTGTATTTGTTTATAAATTAAGAGTGGAAAACCTCCTAGGAAAAGAGTTCTACTACACTGGAAGAGTAACCCTTGTTTACGGATTAGAGTAAACGTAAATTTCTATGTTTAATTAATATATTGAAATATGCAAATTTAGTATAAGTGTTAGTGTTGGTAAAATAAATCTATGTTAATCTGTGAAATTAACAAGATAAATCTAAAAAAGGCTTATCTTTGTGAAATATATGTAATTATCAGTAATGTATAGAGCAATGAAAAAGTTCAATTTTTACAAATTTGTTATTTTTGTGCTGTGGCTTAATGTGCCAGCGTTTTTAATTTCCCAAAATATTGGGATTGGAGAAGTGGTCTTTACACCACATTCCTCCGCAGGCTTGGAATTGCGTTTTGCCGACAAGGGTATGCTAATACCAAGAATGACGCACGCACAAAAGCTTGCTATCTCTTCTCCCGCAGAGGGTTTGATGGTCTATTGCACCGATAATCCAATGGGCTTTCATTATTATAATGGAGCTTCGTGGTCAAAAATTGGCACTGGAGATGGTAGTGTTAGTTCTGTTGCACTTTCAATGCCCAATATCTTCTCTGTTTCGGGCTCACCAGTTACAAGTTCGGGAACGTTAACGGCAACATTAAAGAATCAAAATGCTAACTATCTATTTGCAGGTCCCGCAAGTGGTGGGGCTGCTATACCAAGCTTTAGAAAGTTGGTGGCTGCAGATATTCCAGCCTTAGATTACGATAAATATAGCCATTGGGTACTTCAAGC
>JAAYKF010000054.1 GCA_012522535.1 Bacteroidales bacterium | reverse complement strand
TTTTTCTCATCATATTTGTTTTATTGTTTTATAATATTCCATTCTCTTTTTATATCATTCACAGTAATTTGAAGAATGTAATTACCGTAGGTGTACTTACTTAAATCGATAATTGTTTTTTGCTTTATTTGAGTTGTTTTGTATATTATTCGACCCTGTAAATCCGAAATTACAATTAAACCTTGCAATTCATCGGGGAAGTTCGTCATTTCGATTGTAATATAGTCTTTTGTGGGATTTGGATATATTCTAATTTCAGACTTTATTAGCAAATTATCATCTTCAGTTTCTTTAATTATTGTTTTTTGATTGTAATTTAATGTTGGGTCGGAAATTTCAGAATTGCTTAAAGTACTATAACTTTGATTACATAAATTTGGATTAAGATAAGCACGGAATTGTGCACCCGCCATAATATGCGTACCTTGTTTTAGTGAAATTTTTGAAGGTGCACTCATATTTACAGTTACATTGGGCTTTACAATAAACTTTTTGTCGCTTATTATGGGTTCAGCATACGAATTGCCTGTTGCTTCTTCTGGAGCAACCGTTAATACTCCTTTTGAAAAAAAGTCTTGATTATAAACCACTTCACGATTGTACAAAGTTAAGTTAGGACACTCTTTTGTCCATTGAGCTAAAACAACTTCGGCATGCCCTTTATTGTCTTGTCCATAATAAGGTGAATTAGAATAGTTGTGAATATTGTTAATATAATAGTTTAGAACTATATCATAAACATCTGGTGCGGTTGCTGTGGTACTAGCACCATCAAATTCATAAAAAGGCATGTAATTTAGCACCCTTAAATCTAAATTATCTGAAGTGCAAACAGGAGAGTCTTGTCCATTAACACCTTTTGAAAAACTATTAGACCCACGATATATATGTTTGGTAAACATGTTCCTAAAACGAATCATATCAGTTAGTGTAAATGGATTGTTTGGTTGAAACTTATAAAAATCTAAAGGTAGCCATGTTACGATTGCCCCATGACTTATATCTTCTATGTATTCAACGTATGCAGGATAATTATCATATTTGCCCCAATGATAAAATGGAGGTGAAGACGACCAATAACTACATTCTCTTCTGGTAACCCTCCATCCACTATGGTACCACCAATATGCGTCGTCGTTTGTTAATTTTAATACAGGTTCATTGTATTGTGCACCAGAGCATGGGTCATTGATGTTCACATTGCCTTTATATAAGTTTGCAAATGTATATGCCTTGCTTAAATAGCTTTGATTGTTTGTAATTAATCCAATAAACAAAAATGCACGTCCAAATCCAACTTGCATATTTATTTCAGCAACACTTTCGTCAGTTGGGGTTTTTTTAATTCCTCCCGAATTATCCCAATATTCGTTGGAAACGAACCAATTTAATGTTTCGCATACTCTGTCTTGTAACCAATTTACATATTGACCCAAAGTGGAAAACGTTATGTCAAACTTATTACAATTGCATGTATTTGCAGCATAATTTGCAGGATTTAATTCATCAAACTGATAAATTGGTGTGTTGAACAATGATGGTTCTTCAATTTTTATAAAGTAAATAAATCGTGAAAATGCGGCAATAATATAACCATCTTGATATGTTTGAGGATCAAAAGACCATCTTGGTTCATTATTGTCGGCATCTGGATTTATATCATGCCTATTTTCTACCATGCATAATGATTGCAAAACAAATTTGTATAAATATTTTTTGTCTTTGGTAGCCTTATACAAAGCAATATATCCCTCAATTAATTTTGACATGCCATCTCCAAATGTCCCTGCATCATTGTTTGGATCTATCGTACAAGGTTTGTAATCAATGTTGACTTCAAAGGTGTTAAATATGTCAAACTCTTCTTTAACTTGAATATTGTTATAATTCTGAGCCCCTAAAATTTTAAATAATAGAACTAAAGTAATGACTAATATAATTCTCATGTTTGTTGTGTTTTGATAACAGTTTATTCTTTTTTAAATGTTAAAGTTCTAACATTCCAATAAAAATCACAAAAATCGTCAACACAGACATTGTTTCTTATTTTTAACTCCTTATTGGTCAATCTTAAAATTTTCCAGCGTTCTTCTACTTTGATATTACTACTTTCGTTGATGCTAATATCTAATCCTTCATTTTCATCTAAGTATTCGCCAATACTGCAACCACCAAAAAAAGCACCAGAATAGAATTTCCAAGTTCCATCTGCTGTAAATAGTGCTTCACCACGTGTAGGTGGTGAAAACGAACAGTAATCGTCTTGAAAATTTGTAAATTTTGCTTTGTAAACTCCATCAGATATTTTTTCTTTGGTCAATTCCATATATTGGTCAATTTCGGGGTTTAAGCGTGGCACACCTTCCATGGAAACCAATTTCCATTTTCCGGTAATTCTACTCATCTTAGTACGAAAAGAAATTATGGGTCCATTTTCATAAGTTTGCCTACAAGCATTAAAACCAATGGCTATTGCTACTAATAAAATTAAGCCTAATAATGTTTTTTTCATAATGTTTTGATTTTTATATCATGTTGAATTTCAGTGATTTCATCATTTGCTTATGGGTGTTTCATAAATTGAAATTTATTCAACAAATGTAAAAATATTTTTTGATATTGTCAAGGAATTTTAGAAAATATTTAATTTTAATCAACAAAGTTCTTGTGAAATTGCGGTTTTATGGTACGATTTTTGATAAGTTTGTGCTATGTAAAACATCACAAATATGAAAAAATATCTTATTCTGACACTTATTTTGTGTCAGTTTTTCTTTGCGTTTTCGCAAAAGGAACAAAATGTAAAATCCAAACTCGAAAATGTTTCAATCTATCTAAATAGTGCCCAAGTGGAGCGGAGTGCAAGTATGAATTTACCCATTGGAAATTCAGAAATTGTAATCACAGATTTGTCCCAATATCTCAATGCAAACTCGGTACGCATTAGTGGAAAAGGTGCTTTTATAATTCAAAGTTATCAAACTAAAACTGTTTATCCCAAGCCAGTAGAAACTGATGAAAATGTCATTCCGCCTGCTGTGCAGCGGAAAATTGATGTTTTAGCAGACTCCTTAGAGTGGATAAATTATGAAATTCAAGATAAGCAGTTGCGAAATTCAATTTATCAAACCGAAAAAGCTTATTTGCAAAAAAGTAAAGCAATTTCCGATGCCGACACGCTCACTTCGTTGCGAGATGGACTTTCTTATTTCAGAAATAAAATGCTCGAAATAAACAAAGAAATAATGAATAATAACAAAGCTGAAACAAAGTTGCAAAAACAAAAACAAGGAATAGAAAAACGTTTGAGAGACCAACAAGCTTATGCCAATAGTTTGAAAAAAACTCCCACTGTGAATAGAGCACAAACCGAGTTGAGAATACAAATTAATGCCGAAAAAATTGTCAATAATGCTCAAATTTCTTTTACATACAACACAACAGGAGTTTCGTGGGAACCATATTATGAACTAAAAATTGATGATACTTCCAAGCCAGTGGAATTACTTCTGAAAGCAAAAGTAAAACAGTTTTGTGGCGAAGATTGGAATAATGCAAAACTGACTTTTTCAACCGGAACACCCAATGTTTATAAAGTTTTGCCACGACTATCTCCTTGGTATCTAAGTTATTACATGCCTGTTTCTCGACAAACCACAAATATATCCAACAAAGAGGTATATGCAAAAACTGAGTCTGCCGTTTTTGATTATGAAGCTACTGACGATAGACTTCAAAGTCCTAATGCATCTTATGCTCATAGCTATAATGTGCAGAAACAAAATTTACTTTTTGCCGAATATGAAGTTGGAATGCCATACACAATCCCATCGGATAATAAAGAGGTTACAATTCCACTTTATGTGGCAAATTTAGATGCAACTTATAGCTTTATTTCGGTGCCAAAAATTGACAAAGATGCATTCTTAGTGGCAAATCTTCTTTCGTGGGAAAAACTGAGCTTAATTCAAGGCGAGGCAAATATCATTTTTCAAAATAGCTCGGTGGGCAAAACCCGTATCGATCCCAGTGTAATTGGCGATACTTTGACAGTTTCGTTGGGAGTGGACAAAAGGGTAGTGGTTGAACGTAAAAAAGTTTCAGACTTATCCAAAAATAGAATAATTGGAAATCAGGCCGAAAGACTTGTGCATATGGAAATTGTTGTAAAAAATCAACACCCCTCAAATATTGATATTGCTATCAAGGACCAAATTCCAGTGCCACACGCTCAGGATATAAAGGTGATTTTGGAAGAAAAATCCAAGGCACAGCACAACGAAAGCACTGGCGAACTCTTGTGGAACTTAAATTTAAAACCCAATGAAACAAGGGTGTTATCGTTTAGATATCTTATAAAATATGACAAAAACAAATCGCTAATAGCCGAGTAGAAAACAGGTTTATCAAAAGCTTATAGAAATATTGGAATGAGCTATTTCTGAATGTTGAAATAGCTCATTTTTTTTGTTGTTTTTAAAATCTTGTACCAATTGTAATAATAAATAATAGAATATAAATTTTATTATTTTTTTACTGCTGAGATAACGAATTGTATTTCATAACAATTAATACAATTCCAATTTACCTAAAATCCTCTGTGTCCACTGTGCATTCTCTGTGTCTTTGTGGTTATTAACATAAATTCCAATTTTTTAAATATGCTATTGACTAATTAGGGTTTAAGCAAATAGAAAAATTAAGTCCCGATGTCAATTGGGGAAAATTGTAATAGAATATTCCTTAAATCGGAATATTACTACATAGATATTGAAAAAATCTAACATAGCTTAACACTTTTTTGTATCAAAACACAATGTTTTTTTTTACATTTGCAGATTAATACAAATAGTTATATTATGTTTGAGTTTGAAAAAGATAAATTCCTAGGCGACGGATACACTTATGATGACGTTTTGTTGGTTCCGGCTTATAGCGAAGTGATGCCTCGTGAAGTGCTCACAAATACCATGTTTACAAGAAATATTGCATTAAATATCCCCATAGTTTCGGCTGCGATGGACACAGTTACAGAGTCTGTAATGGCAATAGCCATGGCACAAGAGGGCGGAATTGGCGTTCTTCATAAAAATATGAGTATTGAAGATCAAGCCAACGAAGTTCATAAAGTTAAACGTGCCGAAAATGGAATGATTATTAATCCAATCACCATTAAAAAAGAGGAAAAAGTTTCAGATGCTCTCAGAATGATGGCTGAATATAAAATTGGCGGTATTCCAGTTGTTGACGACAATGGTAAGCTTGTTGGAATTGTTACCAATAGAGACTTGAGGTTTGAAAGAAAATTAGAAAAATCTATTCAAGAGGTTATGACCAGCGAAGTGGTTTGTACTCAAGAGTTTACCGATTTTGAGAAAGCTGCGGATATTCTTCAAGAGCATAAAATTGAGAAACTACCGGTGGTAAACAAGGATGGTATTCTTGTTGGGCTTATCACATATAAAGATATTATAAAAATTGAGGCACGTCCCAATGCTTGTAAAGACAAAATGGGAAGATTACGCGTGGCAGCAGCCATTGGCATTGGTCCCGATTCTATGGATCGTTGCGATGAGCTTGTTAAGTCAGGGGTTGATGCAGTGGTTATAGACACAGCCCACGGACACTCAAAAGGAGTTTTGGAAATGGCAAAAGCTGTAAAAGCAAAATATCCAAACTTAGATTTGATAGTGGGAAATATTGCCACCGCTGAGGCTGCCATAGATTTGAGAAATGCTGGTGCCGATGCCGTAAAAGTTGGTATTGGACCTGGCTCCATTTGTACAACAAGAGTTATTGCAGGAATTGGCGTTCCACAACTTTCAGCCATTTATGCTGTTTCAAAAGCATTAAAATCATCAGGAGTTTCTGTTATCGCCGATGGCGGAATCAGATATACTGGAGATATAGTTAAAGCCTTAGCAGCAGGTGCAAGCACCATTATGGCAGGTTCGCTTTTTGCGGGCGTTGATGAGTCGCCCGGCGAAACAATTATTTATGAAGGTAGAAAATATAAAACCTATCGCGGAATGGGCTCTTTGGAAGCTATGCAAAAAGGCTCTAAGGACAGATATTTCCAAGATGCTGAAGATGACCTCAAAAAATTAGTACCCGAAGGAATTGTGGGTAGAGTGGCATACAAAGGAACTTTATCGGAAGTTGTTCATCAAATGGTGGGCGGACTTAGAGCAGGTATGGGTTATACAGGTTCTAAAAATATTGCTGATTTGCAAAATGCTAAATTTGTTAAAATTACTCAAGCTGGTGTTATCGAGAGTCATCCTCACGATATAGCCATCACCCGCGAAGCACCCAATTATTCAAGATAATAAACAAAACAAAAATAAATATTATGAAAACTAAATTTTTTGTTCTAACTCTAATTATGTTTGTATTTGGAGCAATATTATTTGCACAAGAAACTGCTAACATCAACGACCCCGTTCTGTTGACCATAGAAGGCGAAAAAGTAACAAAATCGGAGTTTTTGGCAGTTTACAACAAAAACAATCCAAACAAGAAAAGTAAAATCAATGAAGAAGATTTAAAAGAATATCTTGAGTTGTATATCAATTTTAGATTGAAAGTGAAAGAAGCAGAAAATTTAAAACTTGATACAGCACAAAGTTTTGTAAATGAACTTGCAGGATATCGCAAACAATTAGTTCAACCATATTTGATTGACAGAGAAGTTGACGAAAAATTATTGGAAGAAGCGTTCGAGCGTTCGCAATATGATATTCGTGCATCACATATTTTAGTTAAAGTAGATGCCGAAGCATCGCCAAAAGATACTTTATTAGCATGGAACAAAGCCATTAAAATTCGTAACAGAATTGTTGCAGGCGAAGATTTTGGAAAAGTTGCCTTTGAAACCAGCGAAGACCCTTCGGCAAGAGATAGAGTGCAGCAAGGTCGTCCGCCAGTTAAAGGAAATAGAGGCGATTTGGGATATTTCTCAGTTTTTGATATGATTTACCCCTTCGAAACAGCTGCATTTAATGCCAAAATTGGTGAAGTTACTATGCCAGTTCGCTCTTCCTTTGGTTATCACATCATAAAAGTTTCCGACCGTAAACCCTCTTTGGGAAAAGTGCAAGTGGCTCATTTGCTAATCAACAAACACACTGAAGGAAACAAAGATGATTCACTGAAGAATATTAAAAAAATTGAAGAGATAAAATCCAAAATTAAAGAAGCTGTAAGTTTTGAAGAGTTGGTGAAAGATTATTCAGACGACAAAGGTTCGGCGGCAAAAGGTGGAATGCTCCCTTGGTTTGGTCCAAACCGTATGGTTCCTGAGTTTGTTGAAGCAATATATGGGTTAGAAAAAAATCAAATTTCTGAACCTGTTTTAACAATGTATGGATGGCACTTTATAAAACTTCTTGATAAGAGAGAAGTAGCTAGCTTTGACGAAAGCAAAGGCGAACTCAAAGTGAGAATTTCAAGAGATAATCGTTCGCACAAAAGTAAAGAAGCCTTTGTGGAAAGATTGAAAAAAGAGTATAAGTTTAAAGAAGATACAAGGGCATACAATGATGTGCTAAAACTTGTAGATACTTCAGCTCTAAGTGGAAATTGGGAAATTCCAGCAAAAGCAAAATTAGACAAACAAATTGTTAGTTTTGCCAATAATATTTTCACTCAAAACGATTTTGCAAAATATATCGTCGAAAATCAAAATGATGCTAATTATGACGATGTTGGCACCTTTGTAAAAGCTCGATACAACAAGTGGGTAGAGGCAATTATTATTGAATATGAAGATTCGATTTTAGAAGACAAACATAAAGATTTCAAAGACCTTTATCGTGAGTATCGTGATGGGATCCTACTTTTTGAATTGACAGATCAGAAAGTTTGGTCCAAGGCGGTTAAAGACACGGCAGGTTTATTCGAGTTCTACGAAGATATGAAGCATCTTCATATGAATCCTCAAAAAGTTGAGGCATATATTTATAAATTTAAAGATGAAAAACTTGCAAAGAAATCTTTGAAACTTATCAATAAATCTTTGGCAAAATCTGTTTCTACAACTGAAATATTGAGCCTTTTGAACAAGAAAAATAGTATTGCTGAACTTGAAAGTGGAGTTTTTGCAAAAGGTGAAAGCAAATTTATGGACTCTTTTGAGTGGCGTGAAGGTGTTTCGGACATTGCTTTTGATGCTGGTTCATATAAAATAGTTTATATAAAAAAATATTACGAAACTGCACCAAAATCATTTGATGAAATCAAAGGACTTGTAATTTCCGAATATCAAAACTATTTAGAAAAAGAGTGGATAAAAGATTTGAGAAGTAAATATAAATATACGCTTGATAAAGCAGTTTATAATTCTATATTAAATTAATAAAAAACAAGATTGAAATTTAACTATTTTCTTTTTGTAATATCAATTTTAAGTTTTGTTGCCTGCAGCTCCGAGGGTGATGATGTCGCTCTTGCGAAGGTAGGCAACAAAACTTTGTACTATTCAGACCTTGACATATTTTTTTCTGATGAATACAGTCAAGACGACAGTGCAAATATTGTAAATGCCATGATTCAGAGATGGATTTTGGACGAATTGTTATTTCAGAAAGCCGAAAAGACCTTAACAAAAGAGGAGAGAGATTTTAAAAAGCAGATAGAGGATTACAAAAAAACTTTGACGATTTTTGAGTACGAAAAACAATTTATAGCCAATAATTTAGATACAATTATAGGCGAAGATGAAATTTTCTCTTTCTACGAAAACAATATAGAAAATTTTCAAACTAAAGATAATGTCTTGAAAATAAGATACTTAAAATTACTTTCCTCCGAAAAGGATAATATAAAAGAGCAGGGCAAACGATTAATTTTTTCGTATAACAAAAGAGATGAGGCAGTTTTGATGAGTTTTGTGGATAAATATGCCGAAAATTATTTTATAGATGTCAATATTTGGCTTTCGTACGAAGATATATCCAAGGAGATACCTCTGTCGGAGTCCTATACATCAAATGCCATGCGAGCAGGTCGAAAAATTGAACTGACCGATGATAAATATGTCTATTATTTATCAATTTTAGATTCAAAAATGAAGGAAGAAGTTTCGATTTTGCCTGATGAATATGAGAATGTAAAACAAATAATATTACAAAAAAGAAAAATGAACCTAATGGATTCTCTACACAATTCTGTCTATTCAGATGCGTTGAGGTCGGGAGGTTTGACGATTTACTAAATCAAATTTTATGAATAAAATAAAACATTATTTTCTGAGCCTAACACTTCTAATTTCAGCATTTATGTTGAAGTCGCAAGACGATGGAGGCGTTGTTGTTGATGAGGTTGTGGTGGTTATTGGCAAAAACTTTATACTTCACTCAGATATTGAAAGCCAATATTTACAGCTAAAAATGCAATATGGTTTGGCAGAGGGTGGAATGCCACTTCGTTGCCATATTTTAGAAAATATGATGTTTCAAAAACTTTTGGTCAATCAGGCACAGCTTGATAGCGTGGTGGTTTCTGATGCCGAAGTAAACGATAGAATTGATAGGAATTTACGCTATTTTGTTTCACAATTTGGTTCAAGGGCAAAACTTGAAGAATTTTATAAAAAGAGTTTCGCCGAAATAAAAGAGGAACTTCGACAACCAATAAAAGAGCAGCTTATTTCGGAGCATATGCAAGAGCGTATCACGCAAAATGTGCAAATTACACCTGCTGAGGTTATGAGTTTTTTCAATGAAATTGATGTTGATAGTATTCCTCTTATGCCTGCCCAATACGAGCTACAAGAGATTGTGAAAATTCCCAAAGTAGGTCAGAATGAGTATGACGAAGCTTATAATAAAATTAATGGTTTTAGAGATAGAATACTAAAAGGAGAAAGTTTTTCTACCATTGCGGTTTTATATTCCGAAGATCCAGGAAGTATGTCTAAGGGTGGCGAATTGGGCTTTTTCAGTCGTGGAGATATGTTTCCCGAATTTGAAGCAGCAGCCTTTTCTCTTCGTCCAGGCGAGGTTTCTCCCATCACAAAAACAAAAGCTGGATACCATATTTTACAGCTTATCGAAAGGAGAGGAGAGTTGATAAATGTTAGACATCTTTTAATTCAAGCAAAGCCTTCGATTGAAAATATAGCAGAGTCCAAAAATCTATTAGATAGTGTTTATACATTAGTTGAAAGTGGACAAATGAGCTTCGATTCGGCAGCTTTTTTGTTTTCAGATATTAATTCGAAAAACTCGGGTGGCTTGATGATTAACCCCTACACTGGAACCTCTTATTTTGAAGCAGAACATATTGATAAATCGTTAATTTATACCGTTGATAAACTCAATGTTGGTGAGTTTTCAAAGCCAATTCCCATGCAAACCGAAGATGGCAAACAGGCTTATAGAATTGTTAGAGTGAAAACTCTGAAAGAACCCCATAAGGCAAATTTGAAAGATGATTACGACAAAATTCAAACGGCAGCTTTAGAAGATAAAAAAGCTGAAATTATTGCCAAATGGATAAATAATAATTTGCAAAATACATTTGTAAAAATAAAACCTCCATACGACTCTTGCGAGTTTGATAATGAATGGATTAAATAGATATTGAAATGGAAAAACTATATTTTGAAAATGATAATGATGCTATAATTGCTCTCAGAAATAAATATGAAATTCTCAAAAACGAAGTTGGTAAAGTAATAGTTGGTCAAGATGAGGTAGTGAAAGATGTGATTTTGTCAATTTTTTGCCGAAGTCATGCCCTTTTGGTGGGTGTTCCCGGATTGGCTAAAACATTGATGATTACCACCATTGCCAAGGCTTTGGGACTATCTTTCAATAGGATTCAATTTACTCCTGACCTTATGCCATCTGATATTATGGGTACAGAAATTTTGGACGAAACAAGGAATTTTAAATTTATAAAAGGACCTGTTTTTGCCAATATAGTTCTTGCCGACGAAATTAACCGTACTCCTCCCAAAACCCAATCGGCACTTTTGGAGGCTATGCAAGAGCGTTCGGTTTCTATGGCTGGAACAACCTATCAGTTGCCCAATCCGTTTTTTGTTTTAGCTACTCAAAACCCCATTGAGCAAGAGGGTACGTACCCATTGCCAGAGGCACAATTGGATAGATTTATGTTTAATATCCTTTTAGACTATCCAAGTGTGGCAGAGGAGATTGATATTGTAAAAAATACGGTAACTCAAAATTTACCTGAACCTGAGGTTGTGATGAGTATGGAAGAGGTGGTCTTTTATCAGGAGTTTATGAAAAAAATTCCCATTGTTGACAATGTTTATCAATATGCGGTAAACCTTTCGGTTATGACGCGTCCCAATACACCCAAGGCTCATCAATGGGCAAATGAGTATTTGGCGTGGGGTGCAGGTCCACGAGCATCGCAAAATTTTATTGTGGCAGCCCGTGCACATGCTGTTATTAATGGCAAATATTCACCTGATATTGAGGATGTTAAGGCTGTTGCACCAAATATTTTAAGACATAGATTGGTGAGAAATTACAAAGCCGAAGCTGAAGGAATTTCTATGGAAGATATAATTCAGGAATTTATTAATGCATAAGTTTTTTAATAATGAGCAAACAAAGTAATAAATTTAAATATCCAACTAAGTTCAGCCCTTTTTTATCACTTTATATACGTGAAATATTTGGATTTCTGAGTTCACTTATTGGATATATCGTAATAGGAGTTTTTTTAATTATAACCGGACTTTTTCTTTGGGTTTTTCCATTGGATTTTAATGTTATGGAGTTGGGCTACGCCAATATTGACGGGCTTTTTATGCTGTCGCCATTTGTTTTTCTGTTCATAGTTCCAGCACTCACTATGAAATCATTCGCCGAAGAGAGAAGAACTGGAACCATAGAAATTTTGCTCACCAAACCAATTAGCGATATGCAAATTGTTCTTGCCAAATTTTTCGCCTATTGGACACTCTTATTCATAGCCTTATTGCCAACACTATTCTATTTTTATTCGGTTTATCAATTGGGCTATCCCAAAGGAAATATTGACCAAGGTGGAATGTGGGGCTCATATATTGGACTTTTGATGCTGGGTGGCTCATTTGTTTCCATCGGTATTATGGCTTCAACACTAACTGATAATCAGATAGTTTCATTTATTATTGCAGTTTTCTTAAGCCTAATAATGTATTTGGGTTTCGATTTTATATATTCATTAGATTTTTTCGGAAGTTTCTCTTTGTTTATTAAAAGTTTGGGCATAAATCATCACTATTCATCCATAAGTCGTGGAGTTATAGACTCACGCGATGTGATATATTTTATTAGTGTGATATCGGTTTTCTTACTTAGTGCAAGGCTTTCACTTCAAAGTCGTAAATGGTAAAAATATAGCAAAATGAAGATTTTTAAAAAAGATAAAACAGATTCTAAAAGCAATATCAAGAAGCAAAATATTAGCATATATCTTATCTCATTAGTGGTGATAATATTGGTGAATATTTTGGTTTCACTCTGGTTTTTCAGAATAGACCTAACAGCCGAAAAAAGATACTCCTTGTCCAAGTCCACAAAAAACATTATAAAATCTTTAGACGATATTGTATATTTCAGAGTTTACCTTGATGGCGATATTCCTCCCGGATTTAAAAGATTGAGTAAAGAGGCACGTGAATTATTGAACGAATATTCAGCCTATAGCGACAAAATTAAATATGAATTTATCGATCCATCAGCCAATCGCGATGCAAAGGAACTAAGAGCTTTTTATAATGAATTGGTAAAGAAAGGATTGCAGCCAACACAGCTTCAAGATAGAAAAGCAGATGGAGTGAAAACGCAGGTGCTTTTTCCCGGAGCTATAGTTACGTATAAGCAGAAAGAGCTGCCAATTCAGCTTTTGGCAACAAATATTAATATTCCCAGCGAAGAGGTTTTGAATATTTCAATTCAAAATTTGGAATATAATTTCACCTCTACAATTAATAAATTGACCCAAAAAAACAAGGCTCGAATTGCTTTCACAGCAGGAAACGGAGAACTTGAATTGGACGAAGTAGCGGATATAACTCGCGATTTGCAAGAGTTTTATCATGTAGAAAGAATTGAAATAGATGAGCAAATAAATGCCCTCAGAAACTTCGAAATGGACTCCATAACTGGCAACACCTTAGTTTGGAACAAATACGATTTACTTATTATAGCCAAGCCCTCAAAGCCTTTTAGCGATAAAGATAAATTTATTATCGACCAATATGTTATGAATGGCGGTAGTGTTTTATGGATGGTCGATCCGGTTTTTGCCTCCATGGATAGCCTGCAAGGCGAGCCAGAAACCATTGGCATCATCAACGACCTGAATTTGGACGATATGTTTTTTAGATATGGTATTAGAATGAATACCAATCTGATACAAGATATGAATGCACTGCCAATTCCCATTGTAACAGGAAAAATGGGCGATAAGGCTCAACAGCAGTTTATACCTTGGTATTATTTCCCAATTATTACCCCAATTTCTGATCAAAATATTCAGATAGATCACCCAATTGTAAAAAATCTAAACTCTATTAAAACAGAGTTTATAAGCACCATAGATACCGTTGGCTCGCATCCTTTGTCCAAAACTATTTTGTTAACATCATCACGTTACACAAAAATAGTTCAAGCACCCATAATTATAAACTTGAATATTCTTAAGGTTAGACCCGATGAGCGTGAATTTGACAAACGATATTTGCCTGTGGCAGTCTTGGTTGAGGGCGAGTTTAAATCGCTCTATGAAGGCAGAATAACCCATCAGATGGACACCTCAAGTTTGATAAAATTTATGTCGGAAGGCAAAGAAGCTAAGCAGATATTTATTGCCGATGGCGATATAATTAAAAATCAAATAGATAGGCGAGGACCGCTTCCATTGGGCTATGACAAATATACGCAGTTGGATTTTGGTAACAAAGAATTTTTGATGAATTGTATCAACTATTTGGTTGGCGATGATGACCTAATTCAGGTGCGAAGTCGTGAAATAAAATTGAGACTATTGGACAAAACTAAAATGTTAAAAAAGAAAACAACTTGGCAAGTTTACAACATTCTTATGCCCTTAATGGTTGTTATCTTGATGGGTGGCATTTTGGTTTATTATAGAAGACGTAAATACACTAAATAAAAATTGAAGATGAAAAAAAACAAAACTTGGTTGTTTATAATTGCACTCTTAGTTGTTCTAATTGTTATTTTGTGGGGTGTAGGACGTAAAAAAGGTGTTTTTGAGAAATCATATTCCGACTTTGCAATTAGCGACACAGCAAGTGTTACTAAAATATTTTTAGCAGATAAAATTGGAAATTCAGTTCTTTTGTCAAAAGATGAAGCTGGAATTTGGATGGTAAACAACAAATATGTTGCCAATAAAGACAATATTGGACTTTTGTTGCACACCATGGAATATCTCTCTGTTTGGTCGCCGGTGCCCGATGCGGCTCACGACAATATTATTAAGCGTATGGCGGTGGTCTCTACCAAAGTTGAGATATACCAAGAGAACTATTTAATTGATTTTTGGAAGATAAAACTATTCAAAAAAGAGAGGCTCACAAAAACCTATTATATGGGTGAACCCACCATGACCAACGAAAGCAATGTGGCACTGATGGAAGGAGCTTCGCAGGCTTTTATAGTCTATTTGCCCGGCTTTAGGGGCTTTGTGTCGCCAAGATACTCAGCCTATGAAATTGATTGGAGAGATCATACAGTTTTCAAAATCAGATTACCACAAATTAAGACTATTGTTCATGAAAATTTTGAAGAACCAGCAGAGTCATTTATTATCGAAAAAGTTGGAAGTAGAACTTTTCAGTTAAAGGATTTAATCAACGAAAGAATTATTCCAGCATACGACACAGCAAAAGTTTTCGACCATGTGGGAGGTTTCAGAAAGGTAAATTATGAGTCTGTGGAGCGAAGCATGTCCAGAGAAGACTTGGATAGCTTAATCCAAAATAATCTGTTTTATCGACTAAGTGTTGAAGATATGGAAGGAAATGTTAGAAGTGTGAAAATGTTTCGCCTTCCAGAATTGTTAATAACTAATTATCAAACCAGTGATGAATTAATTGAGGAGCAATATAACCTTGATAGGCTATTGATTGAAATAGAGGGCGAACCCGAAATTTTCAAGGCTCAATATTTTGTTTTTGATAGACTAATTCAACCACTTTCTTATTATTTAATAACTAATCAGGAAAAATAATTTTTGAATTGATTTTTTTGATATATTTGTTTTCAAAATTAATAGACATATGAGATTTATAGTATCTAGTTCACAGTTAAACAAAGGTTTACAGTCGATAGTTGGCGTTGTGGCAACAAGTACAACGGTTCCAATTATCCAAAACTTTTTATTTTCAGTTTCGGGTAGCGAACTTGTTGCCACAGCAACAGACCTTGAAACTACCATTTCGGCAACTATTCCGCTTAGCAAACTCGAAGGCGAGGGACAAGTTGCTATTCCGCACAAACAATTAATTGAAATTTTAAGAAACCTGCCCGATGTGCCAGTTATTTTCGAAGTTGACGAAGAAACATGGGCAGTTAAGCTTAGTGCAGCAGAAGGTGAATATTCGCTTGTTGGTTTCGATGCAAACGAATTTCCAAAAGTGCCAATTATTGAAGGTGCTACAACAGTGAATTTCAAATCGGAAGTGCTGAAAAAAGCTATAACTAAAACTATTTTCGCTGTTGGAAATGACGAAATGCGTCCAGCAATGAGTGGAGTTTATATTGAGTTTACAGACGAAAATATTACATTTGTAGGTACAGATGCACACAAACTTATGCGTTTCCGTAGAAATGATATGACATCAGAAACAAATGCGTCGCTCATCGTTCCAAAGAAACCTCTTAATATAATTAAAAACAATTTGGCAGACGATGATTCGGAAGTTGCTGTTAGCTTCAACGACACCAATGTACAGTTTAGTACAGAAGGTTTAAACGTTATTGCAAGGTTGATAGATGGAAGATATCCCAACTACACAGCTGTTATACCCAACAATAATAACAACAAACTTATTGTAGATAGAATGGCACTCTTGATGGCTATTCGCCGTGTTGCAATTTTTGCCAATGCATCAACAATGCTTATTCGTTTGAAAATTGAAGCAGAGCAACTACAAATTTTCGCCGAAGACCACGAACTATCAAACTATGCCCACGAAACTATGCCTTGTACATACGAAGGTGAGCCAATGGAAATTGGCTTTAGTGCTCGCTATTTGTTAGATATGTTTAGCAATGCCGATAGTGCAGAATTAAGAATTGAAATGTCTGAACCTAATCGCCCGGGAATTATATATCCTGTGGAAGATGCCAATACAGATGAAGATATTTTGATGTTAGTTATGCCTGTGATGCTGAAAAGCTAAATGAATGTACTACATACAAAAAAGGCTTGCAAATTTTGCAAGCCTTTTTGCTATCAGGGTGGGTGTCTCTATAACTGAATTGTAGAACCCTGAAGTTCATTTTCGTAGCTCTCCAAAACAGGCCTCATTCTTTCAAAAACAGCATCAGCCCATCTTTTGGCTTCCGACCCAAAGAAATGTGCAGTAGTTAGGGTATCTGAACCAATAACATCATCACTTCTGACAAAAAACAGGCTATTATCTTTTACAACCCTGTCAATGGCTCTAATCCTTTTGTCAAGATTTTCGCGCTTCATGGGACCAATCCAAATGATTTCAGAGTTGGGATTTTCACCATGGATAATATCTATAAGATTTTGATGACTATTATTAAAATTGTTGCCCAAGGCAATAACAACAACTTCAGGCATAATTTCCTTCACAAAATTGGATAATCTGCCATCATACTCTTTTCCCACAATTTCATCGCTTTTGTAGTTGCATTGTTCAACCCTTCTCACTCTATCTATAATCTCTTCATCCTTCAAACTTTCACGAATTGAGTATCCGCAGCAGCTGTTTTTTAGAGGATAAATATAGGTTGCACTTCCAGCACCACCAATGGAAATTGACATAATGTCGAAAATATTTAAACTGTGAATGTTTTTATGTAGATTTTCACCAAATTGACCCATTAGGTGCGAATCACCTAAAATCAAAACACTGGGTGAACTACTTTTTGTAATGGTAATTTTTTTCCGAAGCTGAGAAACTGTTTCATCATTAATATTGCTCACTTCAGTTCCCATATCTACACTGGCTTTGTAGTCCACTGTGTCAATTTCTTCAACCATTTCCTCCCCAAGTTCGATTTCGTTGCCAACAATATCTTGTTCAGACTTGTCATTATTACTACTATTTGTGTTTCCGCAACTACTTATAAAGTATGCAAATGAAATCAAAAGGATGAGATTAAACAGATTGTTTTTTTTCATTTTTCTAATTTTAGTAAATTGTTGCTCACTACATGACAAAAAATTAACTCACTGATAATCAACATTTTAGTGTTGATAAGTTTTTCAAAATATCAACATAAAAATTTGGATAAAAGACTGATATTCAGTAATTTAGATGAAAAAGTTAG
>JAAYKF010000053.1 GCA_012522535.1 Bacteroidales bacterium | reverse complement strand
GAAAAACTTTATGGAATTACCTTCAAAAACAACAAAGATATTCCAGTTTACAACCCAGAAGTTGAAGTTTACGAAGTTTATGATGTAGATGGCTCATTGTTAGCTGTACTTTATATGGATTTCTTTCCACGTGCCACAAAACGCAACGGAGCATGGATGACCTCCTTTAGAGGGCAATATAAAAAAGATGGAAAAGATTACAGACCATTTATACAAATGGTTTGCAACTTCACAAAACCCACATCTAACAAACCTTCACTATTAACATTTGATGAAACTACTACTTTCCTACACGAATTTGGACATGTACTACACGGAATCCTTGCCAATAGCACATACTCTAGCATTTCTGGAACATCAGTTTATCGAGACTTTGTAGAACTTCCATCACAATTTATGGAAAACTACGCCACAGAAAAGGAATTCCTAGATATGTTTGCACAGCACTATGAAACTGGAGAAACCATACCAATGGAACTTGTGAATAGAATAAAAGATTATAATAACTTCCAAGCAGGATACTTCACCGTACGCCAACTTATGTTTGGAATGCTTGATATGAAATGGCATAGCGTAACTTCACCTGTAACCACATCCTTAACTGAGTTTGAACAAAATGCTATTTCCAAAACTGAACTTTTACCTGTTCTTGAAGGAACAAGCGTAAGCGTTGCTTTTGCACATATATTTGCAGGCGGATATGCTGCAGGATATTATGGCTACAAATGGGCAGAAGTGCTTGATGCAGACGCATTTGCTTTCTTTAAACAAAATGGAATATTTGACAAAAAGACTGCTAAATCATTCAGAGACAATATCTTATCTAAAGGTGGTTCAGAGCATCCAATGGATTTATATCTAAAATTTAGAGGACAAGAACCCGATATAAACGCACTATTAGAACGCGAAGGTTTAATCAAAAAATAATCTCCATTGTTTAGATATTTTATTGAACTTCAATACAATGGGAAAAATTTTCATGGTTGGCAAATTCAACCTAACGCTATCACCGTTCAAGAGGTAATAGAAAAAGCACTAAATATATTCATCGGTTCGCCCACAGCTGCAACAGGCTGCGGACGAACCGATGCTGGTGTTCATGCCAAATATTTTGTGGCACATTTCGACACTAAAAACAAAATAGAAAACCTGAAAAATCTAGTCTATAAACTCAATCGCTACCTTTCGGACGACATTAGAATTATAGATATTTATCAAGTTAGAACCGATGCTCATGCAAGATTTGACGCACTATCAAGAACATATAAATATTATATCACAACAGCCAAAAATCCTTTTGGAGTTGAAACAGAGTGGTATCAATATGGAAAATTCAATATTGACTTGATGAACAAAGCTTGCAAAATTCTTTTCGAATATAAAGACTTTACAAGCTTCTCAAAACTTCATACACAAACCAAAACCAATAATTGTAAAATAATAGAAGCCAATTGGACTCAAGAAGGTGAAAAACTAATATTTACCATCACCGCCGACCGCTTCCTACGAGATATGGTTAGAGCCATAACGGGAACAATGATGCTTATTGGTAGAGAAACAATTAGCCTAAACGATTTCAGAAATATTATTGAATCCAAAAACCGCCAAGCAGCAGGACAGTCAGTGCCAGCCCACGCACTTTTCTTGGAAAATGTTGAATATCCAGAAGATATCGGAATTTTGTAAATTGTTTTTGATTTTCACAAACAAAAAAACTTATATTTGCTTAACAAACTTGCTTGAATGTTTTCCAATATGAAAAAAGTATCATTGCTTTTATTTTTATTTTTCAACAGCTTTTTGATTTTCTCTCAAATCAAAATAGATGGTACAATAAGCAATCATAGAAGTGAACACACATTTCCTAATCTTGAATTAGCCCTATTCGATAAAGATTCTGTTTTAATAAATAAACTTGCTATATCTCAAAACTTTAAACTAATTGAGAATTTTGCAATATCAGTTGACTATCCTGGCAAATATATTATCAATATAAAGGGTTCATACATAGGCGGTATGGTAATAGCGTGATTAATTCTTGGACACAAATTTAAGTGATAATTTTTATATTTGTGTTATGAATTTACATAGAAAAAGATGGAACCAGAAGGATAAAGAAGAGGTACTTCTTTATGCAGACG
>JAAYKF010000052.1 GCA_012522535.1 Bacteroidales bacterium | reverse complement strand
TTGCAGAATTATAAAGAAGATGTGAAGATTGTGTTTTAACGAAAGACAATGAACAAACAAGCCAACGCATACAGCCACACACATTGCCAAGCCGCACCAGCCCACGCTAAAACCAAAGCTTGGCAAAGAGTGCGTCTGTCCAACCGAACGCCCAAAACGACAGACAAACAGACGGACGAAAAAGAACACCGAAGCGATAACAGGGGTTTTGCAAAAAAGCGGGTTCAGTGGTTAATTGAGCATTCTACCTCGCATCAAATTTTGTGCTATGTTGACAGTTTTGAGCTCCGAAATCCGCTTTTTCGCAAAGCCGCGAAACGTTAGTGGCAATTTTTCCGAAAAAACATCGCCTTGAATTAAAAGTTCACATACTTTAAAATTCAAAAAAGAGTTGCCGATTTGACAACTCTTATGAAACTGCTGGCATTTAAAAATTTTATTATTGTTTATTTCTCAAATTTTTAATATAAAGTAATAAACTCAGTAAAAACAGAGGAGTTATAAAAACCGAAATAATCAAAAATAAATTTCCATTTTCTAAATGATTGGTCTTTAAATACCCTCCATATATTGAGAAAAAAGCAGACAATAAACCTAAAACCAATAATACATATTTATTTCCCATAACGTTATATTTAATCAATCCACCACCAATCTAATGTACGGTTTTTAACATCAATATCAAAGCCAATAACATCCCACGAGAAAATACCTAACACAGATACATCTATAGTACCTGTAATATGTCCATCTTTATATGATAAATTTGAAATAGAAGGACTACTAATCATCATTGTTTGGTACTCTGGTTCTTCATTTTGAGTTGGTGGTTCTGTTGGATATTTTATTGGGTGAATTTCATTTGAATCACTTATAACATCCAAGTTTTTTGTTCTAAGAGAAATAGAATCAATAGAATTTTCTCTTGTACTGATGTGAGTGCCTAAAATTGTTGCTCTTGGTCTATCCTCACTTTTATCAACAATCAATAAAGCTGAAACTAAATTGTCTGGTTTTGAAGAATCAGCATTTTTGTTAAGTAAATGATACCCAATAATTTTTCCAGTTTCACCATCTGACATTGTTGCCACATTTTCTTGAGTTAATCTTGCTCCTGTAGCTGTCTCAAAATCAGAAATAATTGGAGCAAACTCTTTTTTTTCTTCTGTTGTTAAGGGTCTTACTTGACCATAATTTGTTGCCATAATTTTTACATTTATAAGGTTATTGAATAAATTTATAATGCAAAAATATATCCAGTGGACAAATAAACTTTCACGTTATTAGCCATAATTTTTCAGTTTTTTACCTGTATATAAGGTATAAAAAGATAAATATCTTTGCAAAATTAAATTTTTAAAGTGCGTAACGTAAAAACGTAAATAAATGAAACTAGCTATTATAGAAGACCATAATATTGTAAGAAAGGGACTTGTCGAAATAATATCAAATTTCGGAAATTTCACCTTTGTAATTGAAGCCGAAAATGGTAAAGATTTCATTGAAAAGTATAAGCAGACAGAGCTTTTACCCGAAATATGTATTGTCGATATAAAAATGCCTGAAATGAATGGTTTTCAGTTAGTTCAGTATTTAAAAACTAATTTTCCTAAGATAAAAATACTTATTCTGACTACTTACGACGAGGAGTACTTTTTGATTAAAATGATTAAATTAGGTGTAAATGGATATTTGTTAAAAGATTGTCATCCAGAAGAATTAAAATCTGCTTTATTAGCAATTAGCGAAAATTCTTATTTCTACAATAACATTTTTTCCAAAAGATTACAAAGACTTGTTGAAACAAATTTTATTAAACTTCCCAATATCACGGAAAATGAAAAATCTTTTCTGGAAATATGTGGTGAAGATTTAACATACAGCCAAATGGCACAAAAATTAAATAAATCACAAAGAAGTATAGAGGGATATAGAGATAGTTTATTTAATAAATTTGAAGTTAACAATAGAGCATCTCTTGTTCTCTTAGCTGTAAAATTAGGAATTATTAAAATTTAAATCTATGATAACAATTATTATTGCATTAAGCCTTGCATTCATCAACTTATTTCTCTTAATTAGTATTTTTATTAACCTTTCTAAACTGTATATTAACAGGACTATTAAAATATGAATATCATATTTCCAGTTGTTATTATTTTAGTTTTGGCTCTCAATATTGTACTATTTTTTTTAGTAATACGAGAACTAAAACTATACTATGACAAAAGAAAAGATAAAGCTTTCAAAAAAAGTATTGAAAAAATAAAAGTAAAAGAAAGGGTACAACTTATAAATCTCATTTCTTCGGAATTACACGACAATATTTCTCAAATGATAAGTTTAGCAAAGATGAATGTAAAGTCTTTAGATTCAAATACTGTAAATCAAAAAACAAAAGAAAATATCATTTCCCTTCTTGGAAAATCTTTATCCGATATTAGATACTTAAATAAAATGATAAAGTTACAAGAAACAAGAGATATTGATGTAAATCGTCAAATTGAGGAATTAATAGAAGTTTTAAACCAAAGCTCAACAATAGATTTCAAAAAAAATGGTCAGATTTTACAACTAGGACAAGAAAAAAACTTTTTATTATTCAGAATAATGCAGGAAGTATTAAATAACTTAATGAAATACAGTAAAGCATCTGAGGTAGAAATTAAAGTTGACAAAGAAGTTATATCTATTTTTCATAACGGTATAAGTTTTATTCCATCAAAAGAAGATTATAATAAAGGTTTTGGGTTAACTAATATTGAGGAAAATAAGAAACTTTTAAACGCAGAAATCGAATACAGCACAAACAATCCGAAAATAAAAATAAAACTGCCACTAACATATAAAGACTAAACCGCAGTGTAGCGTAGCGGAACTTCGGCTTTAGTCTGTGTTGACAGAAGCATTCGGTAGCCAATTCGGTTTCTCTATGGCGTTTCAATAATTTGGAGTGGTTTTTTAG
>JAAYKF010000051.1 GCA_012522535.1 Bacteroidales bacterium | reverse complement strand
TGGCACTCGAAACAACAAAACTTAAACCCAAACCCTAATTTATTTTAGGTATAGAAATTTTCATTTTTTCTAATAGGTTTTTGGTGAGTTTATTGGGTTCTGTGATAAGCTCTTTGTCTGTGTTGTATTTTATTTTCTTTATTGACTGTAGGTGCATTATAGCATCGTTTATTGAGTATTTGTGATTTAATGTTTGTTTTTTGTTTAATGTAGTGCCTTTCAGTATTTCAAAAAGCCTATAAATTATACTAATTTTAATTCTGTGTCTGGCTTTCTATCTTCGATAGCCCAGTGCGGATGTTTTGATTTCTTTTTCATATAAATATACCTAATTAAGTAATGCAAAGTAAATACAAAAAAAACCGAATAAACAAACTTTATCCGATTTTTTTTAGAAAATTACCTAATTTTTGTTAGGGTTTGGGATTAAGTATCGATAAATTTTTTAAACAATTTCTTTCTGTGCTTTGGTTCAGCAAGCTCTTTTAAAAATTTGGTTTCAAGATTGATAGGTGCGGTTTTTAAATGTGCTTGCAAAACAAAGCATTATTCTTTTAGAAATACTGTAACAATTTCCTTTTCTGGAATGCCTCCCAATAAATCCCAAATACTAAGTTTGTTTTCTTTTTTATCAAACAAAACTTTATGATTGCTTTCACCAATTGATGAAGTAAAAAAAATAAGTTCTTGTTTTTTGTCAAGGTGATAAGAAAATGTATCTATAGAAGTTGGCTTGATAAAAATTAGCACTTCTTTATTAAAAATTAATTTATGCTTATTAAAATGGTCGGTTTGCTCAATCCAACTTCCTGATAAATCATCAATATCAGGAAATTTTTCTTTTTTACAAGACACAAAAAATGTCGTTGTAAGTACTAAAATGAAAATTAATTTTTTCATGGTTTTTTTATTTAGATATAATGAGTTCTTTAGTTACATATATTGAATCTGTTTGTAAAATACAATAATAAATACCCGAAGGTAGGTTAATGCCAGTAAGTTTTATTTGATAAGTACCTGCCTCATGAAATGATTTGTTTTTAAGTTTGTATAATGGCTTCCCACAATTATCGTGAATACTAATTTCTATTAATTCTGATTTGTCTATACAATATTCAATATTAGCATTACCCAGTGAGGGATTTGGATAAATTTTAAAAACAATACACTCTTTTTTTGAATTATCAGGTACACTTACAAGTTTTTCAACTTCATAATCCTTAATTACAGGTGGAAAACTGCCATCATTATTTGTCATTTTACCCATAGGAAATTGTTCACATGTAAAGAATGGATCAACATAAGTTCGAAAATATCCACCCTGTCCTGGTTTTATATGAGTGCCTGGTTTTAAAATTACAGTATTTCCACCATGTAAGGTTACATTAGCGTCACCTTCAACAATATAGTAGCCGATTGGAACAGCATTGGTAACATCACTACCAGTTTCAATTTTATTCATTGCATTATGTACTTGTGTACCTGTTGAGACTGTTTGATTTTGCAAGTATATATCTGTTACCATTGCACTTAACACTGTAAAGTTAAATTTAACATTAGATGGATGTGTTGGAATCCATGAAAGTTGTTGACCTGACATTGTGCTTACGACTTCGTAAACCCATGTCCTTAAAGTTGCAGAAGTTTCGGATAAACTAACAACATCCATATAATAATTTCCATTATTGGGATTAGTCGCAGAGAACCCATTAACACTTCCAACAATAATAGGTGCTTGTGTATATGGAAAAGCTACAGATACTCTAATCTCACGACGTTTAACAACATATGTGCCTGCTGATAAATCAGAACAACCGCCACTATTTAAAATCCAAGTGAAATTACTACTAGCACCTTGATCGCTACCACTAACATTAAAAAATATATTTGTTTGTAAACTTATGGCATATTGAACTGCTTTAAAAGCATTGATGCGACCATACCCCATTTGATTATTCCACAAACCATGTGGTTTGCCCGGTATATAGCAATAAGCTCCAACTTTATCACAACTTGTTTCTAAAACCCTTCTTGCATCTTCTTGACTAAGACAACGATTAACAGATAAAATTAATGCCATAACTCCCGCAGCATGTGGGCAGGCACTTGATGTTCCATTAAAAGTAGCAGTATAATTACTAGTTTCATAACCAGCACTACCACTTATATCAGTAGTGTAGATTTTAACACCAGGAGCAACTATATCTAATTCATTCCCAAAACAACTGCCCCAATTCTTTTCTCCATCACAGCTTGATGGACTCTTTCTTTCATTACACATACTCATAGCACCAACCGCAATTGTATTTGATAAATTGGCAGGGTAAATGACGGATGTATTATAATTACCAGCTGCAAATAGCACCGGACAACCTAACCCATTGCGACCTTGTGTTGTAGCATTATTTATAGCAAGAGTAATAAGAGAAGATTGACTGCCAAAACGCCACGAATTACTTAAAATATCCGCTCCATTTTGCCACGCCCAATTTATGCCATCTGCAGCCCAATAATCATACTGAATTGAACCGTCTACAATTATTCTTACAGGAATTATTCTACAATTTGGAGCAATACCAGATATACCAATAATATTGTTTCCTTGAGCTGCAATTATTCCGGCACATGCTGTTCCATGTGCATCGTCCCCTTGTGGACCACCATTATTTCCACCACCTGTTGCATCAAAACCAGGTAATAAATTATTTATCAAATCAGGATGATTCAAATCAACACCTTCATCAATAACGGCTACTGATACTTCTTTTCTGCCTCTTGTTATTTGCCATGCTTGACAAATATTAATGTCTGCACCTGAAATGCCACTATGCTGACCCGTATTTTGAAGACCCCATTGCTGATTAAAGAATTCATCATTTGTACATTGCGTTCTAACGATGCGATAAAAAGCGGGCTCCGCAAATTCAAATTTACCTGTTTCAAAAAAATAGTTTGCCATCTCCAAGGCATTACCATTAGAATTTTTATCAGCAATGAGAATATACACACTTGGTTCAAATTCATTTTGTTTCAATAGTATTGTGTTTGTTTCCTTTGATAATTTTTCTAACTCGTTAAAATCTAAGGGTGATTTTAATTTTACAACAAACTGGTCTGTAATACCCTGTAAGGTACTATCTGGCATATATATACAAAATGGGTTAGAAACAATAACATCTTCTATTTTATTTAAACTATTGATAATTGTTTTTACCTCTGCTTTTGACTTGCCACTTGTAATGTCAAGAATTACAATATTATTAGGATGTGCAACAGCTTTCTTCTCAACAGGTTTAACAAATGGAATTGTGGCAATAATTTCTCGTTTTTCATTTTCTGTTTTACTCTCCTTAAACTTTACAAATACTTTTTCGTTACTTAAAACAAGTGGGACTTTTTCCCTTTCGTAATAATAAAAATAC
This sequence comes from Bacteroidales bacterium, assembly GCA_012522535.1. Classification (GTDB taxonomy): domain Bacteria; phylum Bacteroidota; class Bacteroidia; order Bacteroidales; family WCHB1-69; genus JAAYKF01. The sequence continues at coordinate 713 of JAAYKF010000051.1, read as the reverse complement.
TCTTGTGCTACTGAAATTTTCAATAACATTAAAAGAAATAAAAATGTGATAAATACTTTCATGAGTATAAAATTTTATTTTTTATTAGGTCAATCCATCAATTTTGGTATAACTGCCGTGATAGACTTTCATCGTTTTCCTCCGTTGTTATAGCACACCTCATATAAATCTCGGACAGCCCAAAATTCACTATCGGTATGCAAAGCCCACCAATGTTTGTTCAGATAATCCCAAGCTCCGTATTTTTTCAAATAAAAAAAAGCGTCTTGAACATTCATTTTATAGGCTTCGGCAAAGGCAGGAACAATGTAAGTAATAAAACTGATTTTATCACGGGTTTGTTTGTCTATCGTTCTTTTTTGCACATTTTCCATAAATATATTTTAATCACCTATTTAATTTTTACACTCCAAAAGTAAAAACATTTTCTATATAAAGTAAAAAATTTTATGAAAATATTCAGTTTTAACATTAAGGCATTTTACGCTCTATCTCAGTTCTTCATCCATCTTGGTTAGTCGAGCCTTAAAAAGCCAATTTCCTCTGTTTTGATACAAAAACACCTCATATTGCTGGCTGGACACACGAATCGAATATTAAATTGGCTCAGTTTTTGGCTCAAAAGATAATGTCTTCCCTTGAAACTTAATCGTAAACTCTGCTAAGGAAATCTATTAAAGGTTTCAGAGCGAAAAAGGCATTTTTGACATAAT
>JAAYKF010000050.1 GCA_012522535.1 Bacteroidales bacterium | reverse complement strand
TCGAATGTGATAAAATAATAGAACTATTGGTAAAATATAGTTGTGTTCTATTATTTCATCACATTCGATATTATTTTGTCTTTGACAAAATAATTCTATATTGAAATCACAGCTTTATCTATATACTATGTGTTTTTTGTCAGAGACAAAAAATATTCTTTGGCGTAGGCAACTCCTCCGTGTTCTTGGTGGATTCTTTGTGTCTTTGTGGTTAAAAAACGAAGACAAAGTAACTGTGTTTGTTCACTAAATGTCCCAGTTTAATGGCATTTTTCTGTCAACGGTGTATGCAAATTCCGAGATTTTAATAATTGGTGGATATTGAAATCTCTTATATTCGTTGCGTCTAATCATTTTTAAGATTTTTTCCACTATCTCTCTGTTGTAACCCATTTCAACAATTTCAAATCCAGACTTTCTGTTTTCCAAATGTTGGAAAAGTATGGCGTCTAAAATATCATATTCGGGCAGTGAATCTGTGTCTTTTTGGTTTGGACTAAGTTCGCCCGAAGGCTCTTTTGTGATACTATTTTGGGGTATGATTTCTTTTTCGGAATTTATAAATTCTGCCAAACTATAAACCTGATGTTTGTACAAATCTCCCAAAATGGATAAACTGCCGCTGAGGTCGCCATAGAGAGTGCCGTAGCCCACCGAAGCTTCGCTTTTGTTGGAGGTATTTAGAACCAAATGTCCGTTTTTGTTGGAATAAGCCATAAGGAAAATTGCCCTAATTCTAGCTTGAATATTTTCTTCGGTTACATCAAATTTTTTCTCCTTCCAAATTGGGTCTAAACTGTTATTTACGGACTTATATGCATCTTTTATGGAGATAGTGTCATAGCTCATTCCAAGATTTTTTGCCAAAATTTCGGCATCGGAAATGGAGTGGTCTGTGGAGAAATCGGAGGGCATTAAAATTCCATGTACATTTTTGGCACCTAATGCTAAAACAGCCACGGCAGCTACAACAGCGGAGTCAATTCCGCCCGAAAGTCCAATTACAGCTTTTCTGGCACCAATGGTCGAAAAATAGGAGTTTATGGCTAATTTTAAAGCTTCAAGAATTAAATATTCTTCAGCGTAGTTTTTATCTTTGTTGATTATATCTTCCTGATTACTGGATAGATATATCTCCTCTGAAAATAAATTTAGCTCTTTTATAACTTCCCCATTTTTATTAATAATGAGCGAACCACCATCGAATATTTCATTGTCGAAAGCTCCTACATTATTAATATATATAGTTCTAATTTTTTGAGATTTTGCAATGTTTTGCAGTTTTTCTATTCTTTGATTACGCAAATTTATGGTAAAAGGAGTGTCGCCATAAACGATAAAATTATCAGATTTTGAGTTGCTTATCTGTTCAATGTTTTTATAAAAGCAGACCTCAAAATCTGTATTTTTGTGTGAAAACTTTGAAGTGTAGTTTTTAGTGTCAGCTCTATTTAGAAGATGTGTCATTTCACCATTTTGAAATAGTAGAATGGCATTTCTGAACTGATTATTGCATATGTTGTAGCTTCCAATCAGAATATCAATATTTTTTGATGCCGTTTTCAGACTTTCAAATGCTTTATTAAGTTCAATTTCAAAGTCGGAATATTGGGTTAAAGTGCCCACATATCCAGCCGTGGTAGCCATTTCGGGGAAAATTATAAGACTTACATTTTTAGTTTTTGCATTTTCTATGTCTTGCAAAATAACTTCGCAATTTTTTGCAATATTGGCTTTATGAAATTTCGTTTGAGCTAAGACTATTTTCATTTTAAATATTTGTTTGTGCAAAGTTACGAAAAAATAAAAGGCTTACGTTTTTTCATAAGCCTTTGTATATTGATTTTTAATTTTAATTTGAATTAGAAAGATATACCCAAAACAAGTTCAACAGAGCGGTTTATGGCATTTTCTTCAACATCGTGCAATTGATTACTTCCTTTAAGCATATCAGTAAAACCATTGTAGAAGTTTATTCCAGTAAAGGCTTTTGTGTTTCCGCTAATGGTATATTCTAGACCAGCACCAAGCAAAATCGATTCTTTAAAAAGATGTACATCTTTATTTATATTTATTTTTTCCAGTTTAATGGTTGCATTAGTGAGTTTATATTCGTCATTGGCAACTGCTTTAGTCCTAATTGCGTTGTCGATACCAAAAACTCCAAAGAAAGTAAATCTATCAAATTGTGCTGTTTTTAGTTTAAAAGCAACAGGTATGCTGATGTAACTTGCTGAGTATTTGCGACTTACATTTGCAAATTCAAAGATATCGTCATTATCATAATCAATCATATTGTCGTAGGTTAATTTTCCGCCAGCATTTTTAAATTGCAGTCCAACAGTGATATAATAGTGCCCAGATCCGCCAATCATAATATCTCCCATAAGTCCATAACTATATTTCATAACTACTCCATCGCTTTTGTAGTCTCTAGTATTTGGTTGCATCCAATCTATAGATGGAGCAAATTTTAGACCTAAAACAAAGTTTTTGAAATTATCTTCTTGGGCTAATCCTTTGAATGTTAAGGATATAATAGCTATTACGACTAATATTCTTTTCATAATTTTGGGTTTTTATATTCTTTTACTTTGCAAATATAATCATTCAATCGAAATAATAAATTTTTACGAGATAATTTTATTTTAAAATTATTGTCAAAGAGTTTAAAGAAAAACAGCTAATATGCATATTTTGTTTGATAAATATTGCGTACGTTTGTAAAATAAATTGATTTATACCTTTGAAAACTATTAAAATGATGAAGATTAGAGCTTATTTATCCATTTTCTTTTTAGTTGTTTTGGGCAGTTTTTTATTCACTTCTTGTCAGTCGTGTGAGCGTACTAAGGAGAAAAAGCATGCCGTTAGTGTGGCTAAATTAAAAGAGGTTCAGCGTCAATTAAAAATTTCCATTGAGCGTTATGAGGTAGATTTTTTTGCTGTTAGCAACGACAATTTTGTGGAAGATTTGAAAAAGCTCCAAAAAAAATATCCATTTTTTTTGGAGGGCGATTTAGATGATGTCAGAAATCAGCGTCAGTTGTGGTCCTATTTGAATGACCCTTTAATAAAGGAGATTTATGAATTGACCATGAAAAAATATCCCGATTTGAATGATTTGACAGCTCAATTCCGTGAGGCATTTAGCTATTATTCAACATATTTTCCTGAAGAAAAAATACCCCATATTTACACCTATGTTTCGGGCTTGGATTATGAGATGCCCATAAAACTTATGGATTCAATTTTGGTAATAGCATTGGATATGTATTTGGGTGCTAATTATAAGTATTACAATGAGTTAGGCATCCCGCAGTATGTCTCTTCACGGTTTCAGAAAGAGTATATTTTGCCCAATTGTTTTTCGGAAATATCGTATCTTCACTCCAGTAATCCCAAAACGTGTGTAACTGTGTTGGATCATATGATTTATGAGGGTCGTAGGATATATTTTACCGAAATGATGTTGCCCAATCT
>JAAYKF010000049.1 GCA_012522535.1 Bacteroidales bacterium | reverse complement strand
TCGGGTGGCGAAATTCGCGACCGTATGGCCGGCGGAACTGGCAGTATTCCCATGGCTGGAACTGCCGTTTATATGACCTCATATCCCAGATTGGAAAACAATAGAAATTGGGAAAACAATATTTCAGAAAGGGAATGGTTATACCAAACTCCGCAAGAAATATTAATGAAAGCATCAAACGGAGCCAGCGATTTTGGCAACAAATTTGGGCAACCACTAATTTGCGGTAGCTTATTCACCTTTGAACATTTTGAAGGTGAACGCAAATATGGCTTCGACAAAGTGATTATGCTTGCTGGGGGTATTGGGCATGCCCGTAGGGAATACGCTTTGAAAAACAATCCTAAGATTGGCGACAAAGTTGTAGTTATGGGTGGCGACAATTATAGAATTGGAATGGGCGGCGGTGCTGTTTCTTCCGTTGACACTGGCGAATTTGAAAGCAAAGTGGAACTTAATGCTGTGCAACGCTCCAATCCCGAAATGCAAAAACGAGTTTTTAATGTAGTTCGTGCGTTGGCCGAAATGGACAACAATCCACTTATCTCAATCCACGACCACGGTGCTGGCGGACATCTAAACTGCCTATCAGAATTGGTGGAAACAACTGGTGGAAAAATTGATGTTTCAAAACTACCTGTGGGCGACAAAACCCTATCCATTAAAGAGATTGTGGGCAATGAGTCGCAAGAGAGAATGGGTATGCTCATCGATGCTAAAGACCAAGAGATGATTGAACGCATTGCACATCGCGAAAGAGCTCCTTTCTATGTTGTGGGCGAAACCACTGGCGACCATAGATTTACTTTTTGGCATCCCAACGAAAAAATCAACCCCATTGATTTGCAGCTTAGCGACTTTTTCGGAAATCCTCCAAAAACAATAATGGATGATATTAGCGTTGAAAGTAATTTTGAAGAAATTTCTTATGACAAAAATCTAATAAATGAATACCTACTTAATGTTCTAAAATTAGAAGCTGTAGCTTGTAAAGATTTGTTAACCAACAAAGCCGACCGTTCTGTGGGTGGAAAAGTGGCACGTCAACAAACAGTGGGTATGATTCAATTACCACTTAGCAACTTGGGTGCTATGGCTATAGATTTTAGAGGCGAAAAAGGTATTGCTACTTCTGTTGGACACTCTCCTGCTACTGCCCTAATTGATTCTAAAACAGGCTCAAAAATGGCCATTACAGAGGCTCTTGCAAATATCGTTTGGGCTCCAATTGAACAAAACATTAAGGGTGTCTCATTGAGTGCCAACTGGATGTGGCCCTGCCGAAATGAGGGTGAAGATGTTAGATTATACGAAGCTGTGAAAGCTGCCAGCGACTTTGCCTGCGACCTCGGTTTGAATATCCCCACAGGAAAAGACTCATTGTCCATGACACAAAAATATCCAGATGGCTCGCAGGTAGTATCTCCGGGAACGGTGATTATTTCTGCCATTGGCGAAGTATCAGATATTAAAAAAATAATCACACCTGCCTTGGAAGATATTCCTGGTAGTGAAATAATTTATGTTGACTTCTCCAAATCTAAATTTGGTCTTGGCGGAAGTTCATTTGCCCAAACTCTAAACTTTGTTGGCGGTGATATTCCCACTATAGACGACCATAAATATGTAAAAACTGCATTCAACACTATTCAGAAACTTGTTGAAAAAAAATTAGTTTTAGCCGGTCACGACGTCTCTTCTGGTGGATTAATTACCACACTTCTAGAAATGATGTTCCCAAATAACTACATTGGCATTGATGCAGATTTGTCAAGTATCGAGGGCGAAGATGATTTGGTGAAAATACTATTCAGTGAAAAACCAGCCGTTGTTCTTCAAATAAATAATGATAGAGCTAAAGAAATTTTAAGAGAGGCTGGAATTATATTCCATAAAATTGGAAATGTAACTAAGAAAAACAAACTAATACTTCTTCATAATGAAGACAAATTTAGCTTCGATCTGTTTGACACCCGCGATGCTTGGTACGAAACATCCTATCTTTTTGATGCAATACAAAGCACTCCCGAACTTGCCATGGACAGATTTGACAATTACAGAAATCAGGAATTAGTTTTCAACTTCTCCGAAAATTTCAAAGGAAGTTTTGAGTCATTAGGAATCGACCCCGACAGAAAAGAAAATTCAGGCATAAAAGCAGCCATAATTCGCGAAAAAGGCAGCAATGGCGACCGCGAAACAGCATACGCACTTTGGTTGGCAGGCTTTGATGTGAAAGATGTGCATATGACAGATTTAATTTCTGGCAAAGAGAATTTGGAAGATGTAAATATGATTGTTTTTGTTGGAGGTTTCAGCAATTCGGACGTATTGGGTTCGGCAAAAGGCTGGGCTGGAGCCTTCTTGTACAATCCTAAAGCAAAAGCTGCATTGGACAACTTCTACAAACGCGACGACACTTTGAGCCTTGGAATTTGCAATGGCTGTCAGTTGATGATTGAGCTGGGACTAATTTACCCACAACAAACCATTCGTCCAAAAATGGCTAGAAACGATTCTAACAAATTTGAATCTGGATTCTACACACTAGATATTATCCCCAATAATTCGGTTATGCTATCATCGTTAGAGGGCAGTAGATTGGGTGTTTGGGTATCGCACGGCGAAGGCAAATTTGTTTTACCCTATGCCGAAAGTGATTACAATATACCTGCAAAATATAGTTATAGCGGCTATCCCGGCAACCCCAATGGTTCGCCCTACAACACAGCTGCTCTGACCTCGCACAACGGCAGACACTTAGCAATTATGCCCCACCCCGAAAGAGCAATCTTTACATGGCAGTGGGCATATATTGATTCGGACAAACGAAACTGGGAAATTACTCCATGGATGGAAGCCTTTGTTAACGCCTTCCGTTGGATTGAAAAACGAGTATAGTGGACGTTTGGGAAATAGTAGTAGCCATTATTTTCGCTGTAATTATTGGAATAATTACAGCGAAAGCTAAGTTTTTCAAATTTCATAAATCAGATAAAAACATAGCCTTAGCACTATGGGGGCTAAAACTTGTAGCTACTATTATTTTCTTTTTAATTTACACATTCTACGAGCCATACAAAAAGGGCAACGACTCCATTGTCTATTTCAGAGATGGACAAAAACTAAATCAGATTGCCTACGAAAATCCTGTCTCATTCCTTAGGATAATGAGCGGCTTGCAAAATGCACACGAAGAGGAAAAACTTGCCAGTTTAAGCTATTGGAATCGCTCGTTTAAAACCGTTGTTCCCAACGACAATAGAACAATAATTAGAATTAATGCACTATTACATTTTATAAGTTTTGGTAGCTATTTAGCCCATCTTATTTTAATGTCATTCTTTGCATTTTTGGGACTGATGGCACTATATAAGTCCACAATTTTACTTTTCCCCAATATGCAATGGTGGGCAATTTTACCAATTTTTATTATTCCAAGTACAATATTTTGGTCGTCGGGAAATATAAAAGAACCCATTCTGATTTTTGCAATGGGATTTAGTATCCTATATTTTATCAAGTTAAACATTAAATTCGACTACAAGAAATTAATAGGATTCACCCTATTTATGTTGCTTTTGTTTTTTATAAAAAGCTATATTTTCTTTTTATTATTGCCCTTGATGCTTTCATATTTATTGCAGCAAAAGTTCCATTTCAAAAGAGTTTGGTTGACATATCTTGGAGTTTATTTCGTGTTAATTTTATCAGGATTATTGGTTGGATACATATTTCCAGCCTACTCTTTTACATATTTAATATATGACAAGAACTCCTGTTTTATTGATATGACACAAACTTTTGGTGCCGGCAGTGGATTTGACATTCCTGAATTGGAGGACAATATCTTCTCATTAATAATTCATACACCATTGGCATTGTTCAACTCGCTAACACGCCCTTTTATTTGGGAAGCCGATATTTGGACAAAAATGCTTGCAGCATTAGAAAATATTGCTTTAATTACTCTTCTAATTGTTCTGATATACAAAACCAATTTCAAAGAAATGACAAAATCTTCGAGCTTTTGGTTTTATATTATTTTTGCAATTTCAATCTTGGTTCTTTCAGGATTAGTAACCTCAAATATGGGGGCTTTGGTGAGATATAAATCGCCAGCATTACCATTTATTTTTATTTCGTTTATGGCTTTTATGAAAAAGCCGAAATTTGATAAAAAAATCTACAAATTACTTTTGAAATAAATTTCACTATTACCAATTGGTATAACTATTTATTTGCAAGATTTTTCAAATACATTTGTTTTTAGATAAAAAAATGTTACATTTGTTTTATCAAAAAAGGAGGCTACCATGAAAAAAACAATATCCATAATTACTTTTTTATTTATTTTTTCATCATTGGGGCTTTTTGCCCAATGGCAAGGTGCTGGAACAGAAGAAAACCCATTTAAAATTTTTACTGTTGATGACTTGAATGCTATTAGAGAACAAGAAGATAATCCTTTATATAGTGCCTTGGGACCTTTTGGTTATAATGTACCATATACTAATATTCATTTTGAGTTAATGAATAATATTGAGGATAGCCTGACTCAAAAATTATGCAGTAAGTTTGGTGGACATTTTCATGGAAAAGGACATTTTATCAGTTTAAATTTTAATAATTCTGATTATTATTTAAATAATCTAATTGGTGAGGTAATAGGTGGCACAATAGATTCTTTGCGTTTAGAAGGGAATATGTTTAATTCTATGGGAATATTTGGAGCCGCAGATGTGGGAGAAATTGATAATCTTATATGTAATGTAAATTTTACACCATTTGTTAATGAACTTAATGCTAAATTGTATGTGTTCAGTGCTGGAAGTAGTGCAGATGGAGTAATATTTAAAAATTGTATAAATTATTCAAATATAAATATGCCTGCCAAAAAATATATACATTGCGGACTTTTTTGGGGCTTTGCAGGAAATCTTGAAGGCATGATAAATTATGGAGATTTTAATGTTGAAACAACAGAAGAAAGCATAGTTGAAGCTCATGTGTTTTCAGAATTTTTATCAGTAGGAACGATTAAAAATTGTATTAATTATGGGAATGTAACTATAAATGGGATACCTCATACTGCTAATGTCTCATTATTTACTAGTGTTAGTAGTGGTTTCTCTTTTGATGATAACAAAATTACCAACTGTTTAAATACTGGTAATGTTTATGCAAAAAAAGTAGATTATCTAGGTGCTTTTGCAAATTTGAATGCAGGTTGGATTTACAATTGTGTAAACACAGGTCGTCTAATAGGCGATAAAATTGCAGGAGGTATAGTTGGAGAAAATTATGAGTATGGCTTAGTTGAAAATTGTCTTAATGCTGGTTATATTCAAGGCGATAGCATTGTAGGTGGGATAGTTGCAGTAAATAATGGAGGCACTGTAAAAAACAATTTATCATTATCTAGAACATCTAAATATTCTGTTTTTGGAGATAGTATAAGCAATTCTCAACAACAATTTCCCGATAGTTTAATGTTTGAAAATAATTTTTACGACAAACAGTTGCTTACTCAAATGTCTAGTCCTCAAGGTGATATTTTAGAAAATAATGCTGCAAAAGGTTTATTAACTACAGATATTACAGGTTTTGCCTTACAAGAAATTCTTGGCGATGGCTGGTCTTATGCCGAAGGACGTTATCCTATTCCTTTGGGTCTAGAAAACGATAGCATGGCATTGGTGGCAGCAACTCCTGTTTATTTGCACTTTGAAACCGAAGATGATTACAATCATGTTGATAGCGTTACAAAAGACTTTACGGTAGGACTTGAAAACAGTGTAGTTTGGAATGAAACATACGGTAGAGTAAGTTTTGATGATGAATATGCTTCACTTTTAAGTTTGGGATATGAGAACTTAGTTGTAAACTTGGGCGATTACAAAAAAGAGGTCTATATAAATATTTTAGATATCGAAACTTCTATTATGGAAGAAAGCATTACCAAAAATGGAATTATATACCCCAATCCTGCAAGTGAGTTTATAAACATCAAACTTGATGGCATAAGTGCCGACAAATTAGAAATTTGCGATATTTCTGGAAAATTACTTTTAAGTCAAACCATAACAAATAATTATCAACAAATACAAATTAAAGATTTAAAAAGAGGAATGTATTTCTTAAAAATATATGATAAAAACCAAAACATAAAAACTTTGAAGTTTGTGAAGAATTAAAGTAACAAAGGAACTAAAAATTAAGGCAAAGACCCAGAAAAAGTTTTAAATATTAACTGACTCAAAAACCAAGTTTAGCTTCTCTCCTATTTTAAATCCTAAATCATCTGATGTTTGTAAAAAAACATCAGAATCTTTAATAGAAATAATAGCATCAAAGTTTGAATTATCACCAATAATTTTTACATTATATTCTGCATCAGATGGAATTAGTTTCTTTTTAAAAGGCACTTCAAATCTAATTATATTTTGTAAGTTTTTAGTATCAATTTCGCTCACTTTTACAGATAGAAAATAGTTATATCCTAAATATTTATTAGCCTTTTCAATATCAGCTTCTTGCAGTGCTTGACGGATTTTTGATGAGCTGATGGCTTCGTTTTTTATATCTTGTTCGGGAATTTCTTCCACATTAAAATTATAAATCTTTCCCATATCGCACAACAAGGAGAAATTCCCCTTTCTGTCGTGTCCGAAAGTGTGATTATATCCCACCACAATGGTTTCTATTCCTATGTTTTCCACAAGTATCTTTTTCACAAAATCATCGGAAGTTATTTTTGAGAACTCCAAATCGAAGGGAATAAATATTACCACGTCTATACCTGCCTCTTCCAACAGCTGAATTTTCTCCTCTTTGGAACTTATCAAACTTATCTTTGCAGCTGGATTTAGCACCTCAACTGGATGTGGGTCGAAGGTGAGGATAACCGATGTACCGCCAATTTTATCGGCAATATCTTTTACCCTTTTAAAAATGGTTTTGTGTGCCACATGAACTCCATCAAATGAGCCCAAAGTAACAACTGGTTTTATGATTTTCTCTTTAAGATTTAATGTATTACTGATTAGCAATTTTAGACTGTTTTACAAAATATGCAACTTTTTCGATTGATGTAACCATATCGTACTGCTCTAAATAAATTGTTTCGGGGATATTTAAGTTTGCCGAAGTGTAGTTTAAAATCCCTTTTATATCATTTTCCACCAAAACTTTTGCCGCATCGTTGGCAAATTCTGTTGGCAATGCCAATATTGCCATGGAGATATTTAGCTCGGTTATTCTTTCAGGTAGTTCATTTTGATGATAGCAGAGTACGCCTTCAAATCTTTTTCCAAGTTTTTCGGGTGCCACATCAAAGCAGGCTACAATTTCAATTTTAGATCTTTTTCCTTTAAAATAAGACAATACTGCTGTTCCCAATTTTCCAGCACCAATTAGAGCTACTCTAAGTGTTTCGCAAGCATCAATCACCTCACCTATTCTTTCGGCAAGTTCAAGAACGTCATATCCTTTTCTCAAATTCCCGGTATATCCCACCAGCATAATATCTCTACGTACTTGAACAGGAGTATTACTGAGCTTGGCAGCCAGTTCGTGCGAAAAAATATGAGTTCTGCCATCTTGTGAGCAGGATATCAATATTCTGCGATATTGGCTAAGTCGTTCAACTGTTTTTGGCGGTAAACTTGGAAACTCCATATTCATTTTTTTATTTACAAATATAAGTTTTTTTCTACTAGGAATATTAAAACTAAAAAAATAATGCCTTAAAATTTAAAATTTCAATCCCAAACCTCCTATTAAGTAGTAAAACTCAAATTTATTTTCTGTATTATACGAAATTGCTGGCATAGGCGTTTTTAAAATATCCAAAATTTCGAAATATTTTTTCACCTTATAATTTTTAAATGGAATTTTTGAAAGTCGAATATTGGGAGATAGATAGAAACTTTTGGATCGCTCGAAATGTGGAATTTCGATTCCATTCACCTCAACAGGATTACTCTCTGCTCCTGTCATTCCCGATGCACCATAGCCTAAAGCCAAATCTAAATATTGTGGAAAAGAGTTTTTGGCAGGCAATAAAGATGCTATATTGAACGATGCCCAGATAGAAATTCCATTATAATTTTTCAGCATTCTTGATGCTAAGTTTGATCCCAAAAGATTGGGTCTATATTGAGACTCAGGAGTATCGGAATAGGAATATTGCAAGAGTATTTTTTGTTCATTCCAAAAATATTGTTGAGTTGCAAAAAGTGCTGCACCTGCTGTATTTGCCAACAAATCGCCCCAAGAAGCACCCCACTCTGCCGAGAATCCATCCAAAACCTCCACCACGGTTTGGAAACCAAATCCAGTAACAAAAGATAAAAAGAGACTTCTGTTTTTTGAAATTCCTGACCATTGATAAATTTTATACGAATAATTTGCCAAGGTATAAGTTGCGAGCATATGCCCTGCCTTATCCATCCCCTGCCACTCTTTGTTATCATTAAAAAAGTGAAAATTCGATTGGGGATAGTCCTTATACCACGCAAAATAAAGAGCCGTCATACTTCCCACATAGGCTGTAGGCAAGGCAATTGCAAGTGCCGTTTGTCGATTTTTATAAAATGAACTATCTTGTTGTGGAAAAATCTTTATTCCCAATAACAAGAGTGTTGCAAAAATCAATAATTTCTTTAAAAACTTAGTCCACAATTTGAGATATTTTAATCAGCAAATTTTGCAATTATATTTTTGATTTCACTGAGATTTTTATTCAAAATTTCATCACTTTTGGCTTCAGCAATAAGTCGCAAATATGGCTCTGTGTTGGAGGGACGAATGTTGAACCACCAATCTCTAAACTCCACTCTATATCCGTCAAAGTCGAAAATAGCAGATGGTTTTTCATCTTTTGTAAAATGCTTCACCACCGCATCTATGGCTTCTTGTTTCTTTTCAAGCTTGAAATTTATTTCGCCAGAATTGGAATATGTATCAATTTCTGAAATTAGCTGCGACAATGTTTTACCCTCTTTTTTCAATTCCGAAATTATATTCAACATTATAATTGCTGCCAAGATTCCAGAGTCTGAATAGAAGAAATCTTTAAAATAGTAATGTCCTGCCAATTCGCCTCCAAAAAGCCCGTCAATTTCTCTAAGTCGGATGGCTGCAAAAGCTCTACCCACTCTCCACATATGAACTTTCCCACCCAAGCTTTCCACATATTCGCTCACCGATTTTGAGGTGCGTATATCTTGAATTACAGTGGCATTTTTATTTTCACCTTTTAGGAAGTATTTTGCCATAACGGCAATCATCAAATCGGGGCGAATAAAGTTTGCTTTTTCATCTACAAACATCACTCTGTCGGCATCTCCATCAAAAATCACTCCCACATCGGAGCTGTTTTCAAGCACAAGCTTTTTAAGGTCTTCTACATTTTCCTCTTCCAAGGGATTGGGTTCGTGATTGGGGAATGTGCCATCAATTTCGTCATAAATATATGAAATATCTTCACCCCAAATATCCTTCACCAGAAGTGATGCCATACCGTTGGAACAATCCACCGAAACATTTAAGTTGGATATATCTTGGGCATAGGATTTTAGGAAATCTAAATACTCTTGACGGTGATCAAAATTTATGATTTGACCTCTGTTTTCCGATATCACCACCTCCTCTTCATTCATCATTTTTTCAACCAAATTTAGTCCTGTATCGTAGCCCACTGGTATTGCATTTTCTCTGGAAACTTTTAGCCCATTATACTCTTTGGGGTTGTGCGAAGCTGTGATTTGAACAGATGCCTTAAAATTGTGAGCAGCTGTTAGATAGTAAACCATAGGCGTTGTGGATAAGCCAATATTATAGACATCGACGCCGCTATCAGTGATTCCTTTACAGAGATATTCAAAAATTTCAGGGGTGGAAAGTCTTGCATCATATCCTACCAAAATCTTGTCAGTATTGAGAACTTTTCTTAGAAAAAACCCAATTTTATATACATCTTCTTTGTTGAAATCGACATTATAAATACCTCTAATATCGTATGCTTTAAATGCTTTCATAATTAAAAAATTTAATTTAAAACTATTTATCTTTTGTGCTTATCTGTATGTATTGGAAAAAAAGTATGAACAGCAGTGTGAAAACTGAGTTCAATAAGGCTCTAAACATTGTTAGTAAGAAGTCTTTTGTGGAAAATGCCTCCAATAGATAATACAACAGATGATGTGTGTAAATGATTATCAGTGAATAGATTACAAAGTTTGACACCCCAAGGTTTTTAATATTTGGCAGCGCTTTGCTATCATATTCAAACTCCGCGGTATGATATTTTTTTAGCACATATGGTCTGATAAATCCAGCCATGGTGGCTGCTGCGGCATGAAGTCCAATTACGCCTCCAGAGAACATATCGACTAAATATCCCAATAGAAATGAAATTAAAACCAAAAGGGTGTGGTTTACTTTTATGGGCAAAATTATTATAAACCAAAGAAATCCAAAGGGCACAATATAGTTTAGCAAGCTAATATTGTTGAACAATAAAACTTGGCTAATTACTGCCAACGCAAACCATCCTATATATTTTATATATGAACTCACTCTTTAAAATTTGCTTTTAATTCTTCTAATTCTGCTTTATAGTTATTCTTCACGACATAAACTTCGCTAATCCTATTAAAATCAGTAAAAAACTGAATAAATATATCGTAAAAATTATCGTTTATATTTGGTTTCACGCTCACCACTCGTCCTATGGGCACATCTTTAGGAAACACTGTGGAATAACCACTTGTGGTAACCGTATCGCCAAATTCAACACTAAGGTGATAGGGAATATCAATTAATTTTCCGAAACGATAATCTTTACCGTTCCAATTAACTGTTCCCACATATCCATTACGTTTTATTTTGGAGCTTATCCGAATATCGCTATGGAGAAGAGAAATTACTGATGAGAAATTTGGCGACACATCTTTTACAATTCCTACAACTCCTAGCGGCGATAAGACTGCTTGGTCGGCTTCAATGCCGTGTCGAGAGCCTTTGTCAATAATCATATAATTATTCTCTTTCAAAGTACTATTGCTGATTACGCTTGCCGAATAGTACTCAAATTGTTTTCTGTATAAAGTATTGTCGGAAACAAAAACCGAGTCATTGGTTATTATATACGATGTTTCTGAATGGTTAAGCAAAGATGCGTTGTGCATTGCCAAAGCTCTATTTTTCTCTTTCAAATAAAAATATCCAGTAAAGTCGTCCCATTTTTTCAGCACACTACCCGAAACTGTATTTGCTGATGAGACCAGCGTGTTGCGCTGATAATTTGAGTTTTTCACCACTAATGTTATGGCAATAGATTGCAGTACAATCAAGCTAATGATTGCTAAATTTCGCCATAAAAAACTCAAAAGATTGTACATTCAAAAAAATATTCTTGCAAATTTAATGATTATTAGGGCAATATTTGCAATGAGACTTAAAAAATATTGGATAAAAAATAAGTCCCGATAAAATCGGGACTTATTTTTCAATTTATTTTATCAAAAATGGGTACTTATCAAAGTTTTTCAATGCTATGGCAGTTCCTCTTGCTACGGCTTTTAGTGGGTCGTCGGCAACATGTACAGGTAATTTTGTTTTTTGCGAAATACGTTTATCCAAGCCTCTTAACATTGCACCTCCACCTGTGAGATGAATTCCCGTTTTAAGGATGTCGGCGGAAAGCTCTGGGGGTGTTTGTTCAAGGGCGTTCATAATTGCCATTTCAATTTTGGCAATGGATTTGTCTATAGACTCGGCTATTTCGGCATAGTTTACAATTATCTCTTTGGGAATACCTGTAATAAGGTCTCGACCATGTACCGCAAAGTCTTCTGGCGGATTATCCAACTCTTTCATTGCTGCACCAACTTCAACCTTCACTCTTTCGGTTGTTCTTTCGCCAATGTAGATATTGTGTTGCTTGCGCATATACTCTTCAATATCGGCACTAAAGTCGTCTCCAGCAGTTCTGATGGATTTGTTGCTAACAATTCCACCAAGAGCTATAACGGCAATTTCGCTAGTTCCGCCCCCTATATCCACCACCATATTTCCTGTTGGCTCCAAAACATCAATTCCAATTCCTATTGCTGCAGCCATGGGTTCGTGAATAAGTCGCACTTCGCGTGCTCCTGCTTGCTCGGCAGAGTCGCGAACGGCACGCTCTTCCACTTCTGTAATTCCCGAAGGGATACAAATAACCATTCTGAGAGCTGCTGGGAAAAGTGATCTTTTGGTAGAAATCATCTTAATCATCCCCTTGAGCATATATTCTGCTGCCTGGAAATCGGCAATAACACCATCTTTTAGTGGTCGAATTGTTTTAATATTTTCGTGAGTTTTCCCATGCATCATCAGGGCACGCTTACCTATGGCTATAATTTTACCACTATTTCTTTCCATAGCTACTATCGACGGCTCGTCAACAATATCTTTGTCGTTGTAGTAAATTATGGTATTTGCTGTACCTAAATCAATTGCAATTTCACGAGAAAAAATACTAAATAGACCCATTGTTTATATTTTTTAATGTACAAAATTAGTTTAAATAGATGAAAATAAAACTCTATTTTCGCTACAACCTATTTTTTTACGAAAGATTAACGCATAAAGTTACAAAGGATTGCCATTATAATTTTTGACAATCCTTTGCATCTATATGGTTTTATACCCATTGGAAAGATATTTTAGCTTCCAAAGTCGTCGAAAGCGATGTTTTCTTTTGGCACTCCCAAGTTATCAAGCATCTTAAAAACGGCTTCATTCATCACAGGAGGTCCACACAGATAGTATTCTATTTCTTCGGGTTCGGGATGGTTTTTTAGATAATTTTCCAAAACCACATTGTGAATAAATCCTGTATATCCAGTCCAATTGTCTTCTGGAAGTGGTGCCGATAGTGCTAAATTGAATTTGAAATTTGGAAATTCTTTTTCTATTGCCTCAAATTCGTCATCGTAGAACACCTCTCTTAACGAACGTGCTCCGTACCAGTATGAAACTTTTCTGTCGGTTTTTTGGGTATGGAATAGGTGGAAAATTTGCGAGCGTAGCGGTGCCATTCCTGCTCCACCACCAATATAAACCATTTCGTTTTGGGTATCTTTAATATGGAAGTCGCCATATGGTCCCGAAACTGTTACTTTGTCGCCGGGCTTAAGGGAATAGATATAGGACGAGCATACACCGGGGTTAACATTCATAAAGGCTTTTTTCTTTGGATCGAAAGGAGGAGTTGCAATACGGATATTCAACATTACTATATTACCTTCGGCTGGGTGATTTGCCATAGAATAGGCTCTATAAACAGGTTCTGGATTTTTCATTTTCAAATCCCAAATTTTAAGAGCATCCCAATCTCCTCTAAATTCTGGTTCTACGTCAATATCTTTTGAATAGTCCACTTCGCATGGAGGAACATCTATTTGTATATATCCACCAGATTGAAAATCGAGTATTTCGCCTTCGGGAAGTTTTACTACAAATTCTTTTATAAATGTAGCCACATTGCGGTTTGATACTACTTCGCATTCCCACTTTTTGATTCCGAAAATTTCGTTAGGAATTTGAATTTTCATATCCTCTTTAACTTTCACTTGACAGCCTAAACGCCAGTTATCTTTTTGTTCTTTGCGGCTTATATGCGATGTTTCGGTGGGTAGGATTTCGCCACCGCCATCAATTACTTGACATTTACACATTCCGCACGTACCTCCGCCACCACAAGCTGATGGAAGGTATATTTTCTCTTCTGATAGCGTTGTAAGCAGACTGCTACCGGGCGATACTGTCAATTCTTTTTCTTCATTAATAGTCAGCTGAACATCTCCTTGTGCCACTAGTTTATTACGAGCATAGAGCAACATGCCCACTAAGAGAAGTACTACTCCAAGAAAAATTATAACACTTAATATTACTATTGTTGTGATTTCCATTATTTGCAATTTATTTGTTTACAATTTTATTCCCAAAAAGCTCATGAAAGCAATCGCCATCAATCCTGTAATTATAAATGTAATTCCAATTCCACGTAGTGGTGCAGGAATATTTGAATATTTCAATTTTTCTCTAATGGCTGCTATGGCAACTATTGCCAACAACCAACCTATTCCGGAGCCTAGACCAAATGCTGTTGCCTCGGCAATATTGGCATAATCGCGCTCTTGCATAAATAGTGAACCGCCCAAAATTGCACAGTTCACGGCTATTAGTGGCAAGAATATTCCAAGAGAGTTGTAGAGAGCTGGCGAAAATTTTTCGACAACCATTTCTACCAACTGCACCATGGAGGCTATAACGGCTATGAACATAATGAAGCTCAAGAAGCTTAAGTCTGTATTTGCATACTCTTCGCCCAACCATACCAAAGCACCCTCTTTTAGCAAAAACTCTTCTAGAAGATAGTTTATGGGCACTGTGATTGTGAGTACAAAAGCCACAGCAATTCCCAATCCCATGGAGACTTTCACTGTTTTTGAAACAGCCAAATATGAACACATTCCCAAAAAGAATGCGAAAATCATATTATCGACAAATATTGATCGTACAAAAATGCTTATAATGTTTTCCATAATCTTTTATTTAAAATGTCTTACTCCTCTTCAATTAATTCTTTTGAATATGAGCGTTGTACCCATATAATTACTCCAACCAAAATAAGAGCCATGGGAGGAAGTATCATAAATCCATTGTCTTGATATCCAAAATCGTAGAATGCTTGCGGAACAACTTTATAGCCCCAAATGGAACCAGAACCAAGAAGTTCGCGGAAGAAACCAACAATAATCAATATCAAACTATATCCTAAACCATTGCCAATTCCATCTAAAAATGATGGCCAAGGTTTGCTGGACATTGCAAAAGCCTCTAAACGACCCATCACAATACAATTAGTAATAATAAGTCCTACAAAAACCGAAAGCTGCTTGCTCACATCATAAACATAGGCTTTTAGAAATTGGTCAACTATAATTACCAAAAAAGCAATTACTACAAGTTGAACAATAATTCTAATTCGTGGCGGAATTGTATTTCTTAAAAGCGAAATAATCAAATTGGAAAAAGCTGTTACAACGGTTACAGAAATCCCCATAACAAAGGCTGGTTTTAACTGTGCCGTAACAGCCAATGCCGAACATATTCCCAAAACTTGAACAGTTATAGGGTTGTTCATATTGATTGGACCAAAAAGTAACTTTTTATTGGCTGGTGAGAAGAGTGAATTTCCTTTACTCATATCTATTATTGTTTTAAAAAGTTTTCATAATTAATTAAGCACTCGCGTATCATATCATCAACTCCTTGACTGGTAATTGTACCACCCGAAACGGCATCAACTCCGTACATAGGATTAATATTACTATTGGCTACGCCTCCTTTAACAACTTTAACCGACACGAAACTTCCATTTTCGTCAAAAATCTTTTTTCCGACAAATTGTTCTTGAAATTTCGATTCGGAAATTTCGGCACCAAGTCCGGGCGTTTCACCCTGATGGTCGAAGGTTACACCTGCAATTGTTTCCTTGTCTGACTTAAGTGCAATATTTCCCCAAACTGGACCCCAAAGTCCTTTTCCATGTATGGGTATAATAAAGAGTGTATCTTGCTTATTTACAAATACATAAAGAGGTAAGTTGGCATCCTCGGGATTTCCTTTTTCTATTTTTTGGAGCTCTTTTTTCAACTCAATATCAAAAGCCCTAACATCCCCTTTTTCGAATTTCCCATTGGTATATTCAGCTATAACTTCACCTTTTGTATTTAATACAATTTCGCTTGTTATAACTTCGTCATACTTTTCAATGGCATCTTCGAAACCAACTTCAATATTGGCAGATTTCAATATCATTTGCATTTTTTCCATCTTCACATTATTGTCTTGTGCAGGCTTTAGAAGCGTTGACGTAAGTGCCAACAATATTGCCACAATAACAACCATTACCGAAGAATAAATAAAAATATACTTGTTGCTAAACATATTATTCTGTTTTAATTGTTTGAAACTTTAACTCGTTTTAGGCGACGCTTAACATTGGCATCTACCACATAATAGTCTATTAAAGGAGCAAAAACATTCATTAGCAATATTGCCAACATTGTTCCTTCGGGGTATGCCGGATTCACTACTCGGATAAGCACCGTTATTACTCCAATGAGAAAACCATAAATTATTTTCCCTTTGGCTGTTTGCGATGCCGAAACGGGGTCGGTGGCCATAAAGACTGCACCAAATAAGAATCCTCCAAAAAGCAAGTGATAGTAGAAAGGCATATCCATATATGGATTTAAACCAATGACATTAAACAAGAGTGCAGTTGAAAGAAGTCCTACAATAGATGATAAGATTATCCTAAGGCTTCCGACTCCAACAAATACTAAAAATACTGCACCAATGAGTATTGCTATCTTTGATGTTTCGCCAATACTGCCTGGCACAAAACCAATCATCAAATCTTGAACGCTGGCAATTTTATCAAATTCGTGGGCTGAAGCTTGAGCTAAAGATGTTGCCCCTGAAAATGCATCTGCTTTTTCGGCTATCCATACTTTATCTCCAGAAATTGCTGACGGATAGGCAAAGAATATAAATGCACGTGCTACAAGGGCTGGATTTAGGAAGTTCATCCCCGTACCGCCAAAAACTTCTTTGGCAAATATTATTGAAAAGGCTGTGGCTACTGCCACCATCCACAACGGAATATCTGGGGGCATAATCATTGGAATTAAAATTCCAGTAACCAAAACTCCTTCATTCAGGGGGTGTCCTTTTATTTGTGCTGCCGCAAATTCAATGGTTAGCGAAACCACATACGAGACAACGATTATGGGCAAAACCTTCATAAAACCATAAAAGAACATTTGCCAAAAGCCCACACTCTCGCCATGCGACAAAAAGTGCTGATATCCAACATTATATATTCCAAACAAAAGTGCCGGAACCAAGGCTATCACAACAAAAATCATTGTTCTTTTCAAATCAATGCTATCGCGAATGTGTGAGCCCTTTTTGGTTACATCATTTGGAACAAATAAAAATGTTTCAAAGGCATCAAAGGTTGAGTGGAACATCTTTAATTTCCCTCCTTCTTGGAAGTTGGGCTTAATCTTATCGATATATTTTCTTAAAAAGTTCATTCTATTATTATTTTAAACCATTTCTTTTATGTAATCTGTAATGCTATTTCGCACTATATCTTGAAGTTCATTTTTTGATGTACAGATAACTTCACACAAAGCAAAGTCCTCTTCTGCCACCTCCAATATTCCAAGATTTTGCATCATATCATAATCTCTAACTATCATAGCCTTAATGAGTTGTTGTGGCATAATGTCCCACGGAAAAACTTTTTCGTACTGTCCAGTAACAACAAAATTTCGCAATTCGCCATGCATATTTGTATCTAAATTGTACTCTCGTTTTGGCATTAGCCACGAAAAGAATGTTCGCGAAACACTAAATTTTTTGAATCCGGGCATTATCCAGCCCATAAATTCATAATAATCGCCTTCGGGAATGGCTGTGAAACTGTAATCATAAAAGCCTAAAAATCCTTTGTCAGAAATTTGTCTGCCCGAAAGCACATTGCCACTTATGGTTCTCACCGATTGGGCATTCTCAAACTGCTCTATGGACGACAATGATACTCCAGAGGATGCGTTGTAATATTTTGGATCGTTAAATTCGGCTCCCGAAAGTGTAATGACTTTATCGTAACTAAGTTTTTTCTCTTCCAATAATCTTCCAATATTCAGAAGATCGAAAAGAGAAATAAACCATGCTGTTTCGCCAATATTAATGGGGTCTAAATGATGTATCTGCGTTCCGATATTTCCGCTGGGATGCGGTCCTTCAAAGTAGTTTATTTCCACATTTTTTAAAGTCTTGAAAATGGAATTTTCACCATTGTGCTTATTATGTAAGCTCAAATAAACTTTACCATCTGTAAGTAGTGCGATGCTGTCTATGGCTTTTTGAATAAGTTCTATTCTGTTTTTAAATACATATTCAAAGTCGGGTGCCAATGGTGCAGAATCAAAACCACTGATAAAAATGGCTTTGGGGCTATCCTCTGGACTGGCTATAATATTGAAAGGGCGTTGCCTGATTGCTGGCCAAAAACCATATTTCAAAAGCAGATTTTTAAACTCCTCTTTTTTCATGGCATCGCCAATATTTTCCACATCAACGCTCTCTTGAGCTCCATCAGCCTCTACAACGACCTCCAGCAACAATCTTTTATCGCCACGGACAACAGCTTTCACAGAACCACTTACAGGCGAGCAAAAAACTATTTCTGGATTTGATTTTGAATAAAAAAGAGGTGTTCCTTTTTTAACACTTTCTTCTTCTTTTACTAATAATTTTGGTATAACACCTGCAAAATCAATAGGTTTCATGGCATATAAATCGCCACTTTTCACAGCAATATCTCCAATATCTTTTCGTGATTTACCTTTTAATTTGATGTCAAGACCTTTTTTTATTTTTACTATTTTTGTCATGCTTGAACAATTTAATGTAAATTTGGCAAAACATTTATTTAACCCTATAACAACATTTTCTTTTTATTGTTTTCAATTTAACAACAAAATTTTCGACCAAATTAATAAATTTAAAAGTATAAGTATGACTTTTTTGAAAAAAAACTTTTTTCTTTTGATATTTCTGTTTTTTTGGGGAATTTCTAAGGCTTTAACCATCAGCCCCGACAGCATATATTGGGAAAATATTGTTAGCGTAAACTTTTATCATTCTGGGAGCTTGGTCTCCGACCCTATGATTGAGCTAAACTCTGACGACGAATTAATCTTAGAATTTGATATTTTGGGTACAAACGACCCCTATTTGCACTACGCCTTAATTCACTGCGACCACAACTGGCAAAAAAGCGAGCTGTCGCAAATGGAGTATTTGGAGAGTTTTGCCGAAGCAGCAATTTATGATGTGGCATACTCAATGAACACAAATCAAGCTTATGTAAACTACTCTATTACACTTCCCTCAACAGAGGTACGACCCACTCGCTCAGGTAATTACATTTTGGTTATTTATGAAGATAATATTGATGAACCAGTGCTTACTCGTAAACTCTATGTTTATGAAAGCTTAGTTTCTG
>JAAYKF010000048.1 GCA_012522535.1 Bacteroidales bacterium | reverse complement strand
CGTGATGCAGCGGGTGTTACGGGGTGCGAAAATATTAATTTTACTTATAAAAAAGGTACTGATTTGTTAATAATAGAAGTCCCTATGAGCTAAATACTAGTTATCATATGTTAAATTTACGCATGATTAAAATAAATAACACTACTTTTGAACATTGAATATTAACAATACTAATCATAAAAAACAAAAATGCAAAACACCAGATTTAAAACCATTTCCAAATTCTTTCTTGTTGGACTATTTGTACTAATAAGTACTGGATTAAAATCGCAAATTTTAGAACCAGTAAAATGGAAATTTTCGGTAAAAGAATTGGCTAATGATGAAGCTGAATTGATTTTTACAGCCAATGTTGACGACACATGGCACATCTACTCTCAAACATTGCCACCAACGGCTTTCGAGATGCCCACAGTGTTTGAATTTGATAAGTCTGATAAGTACAAAAGATTGGGAAAAGTTTCAGAACCTACTGGAAAAACTTATTATGACGAAGATGCCGATGCCGAAATTAGAATACATGAAAAAACAGTGGTTTTTAAGCAGAAAATAAAAAAACTAAGTAAAGATAATTTCACTATTACAGGTTTGGTTGACGCTCAGGCTTGTCAAGATGGAAAATGTGTTCCTGTAAAGGAGGATTTTTCATTTTCACTAAGTGGAGCAGAGGCTGAAGTTTCGGCAGAAGAAATTGCAATGATAGAGGAGCAGGAGGAGGCTGAGGAACAAGAGGATTCAGAAGCTGATTTAATTTCTGCAGAAGATGATTTTGTAATTGATGCATCAAATCCTGCAGATAGCGACTCGCTTTGGGGCTTTTTCATATTGGCATTTGTTCTCGGATTGGCAGCTATTCTGACACCTTGCGTTTTCCCAATGATTCCCATGACAGTTACATTTTTTATGAAGTCGGGGAAAAGAGGTAAGTTCAATGCCATGATGTATGGATTGTCCATTATTGCAATTTATGTATTGTTTGGTAGTGTTTTGGCTGTTGTTTTTGGCGAGGATTTCGGAAACTGGATTAGCACCCACTGGATACCCAATGTGCTGTTCTTCCTGATTTTTATATTCTTTGCTGCAGCATTCTTTGGATATTTTGAGCTTAAAATGCCCTCGTGGTTGGTAAACAAAAGTGTTGCCAACGAGGATAGAGGTGGTATTATTGGTTCAATTTTTATGGCATTAACCTTGGTGTTAGTATCATTTTCTTGTACTGGTCCCATTGTGGGTACAATAGTTGTAGCTTCGGCAGGTGGACAAGTTCTGAAGCCCATTATTGGCATGTTGGGATTCTCGTTAGCGTTTGCTTTGCCATTTACACTTTTTGCACTATTCCCAGGTTGGCTACAAAAGATGCCCAAATCGGGAGGCTGGCTCAATACAGTGAAAGTTTTCCTTGGATTTATAGAGTTGGCGTTTGCCCTTAAATTTTTAAACGTTCCAGACCAAACCTACGGCTGGGGAATCTTAGATAGAGAAGTTTATCTTAGCTTCTGGATTGTGATATTTATTCTACTAGGATTGTATTTAATTGGGAAAATTCGTTTCCCACACGACTCCGAATCGCCCCATATTAAGTCGTTTCCACGACTGTCGTTGGCAATAATCTCATTTGCTTTTGCAGTTTATATGATACCCGGATTGTGGGGTGCTCCCCTAAAAGCATTGTCGGGCTGGCTGCCACCAATGGACACTCAAGATTTTGATATAACAAATATTGTTCGTGAACATAGTGGCGAAAAAACTGTAAATATCTGTGATGAGCCACGATGGGCAGATAGAGGTTTGAAAATACCCCATGGAATAAAAGGCTATTTTGACCTTGACCAAGCAAAAGCTTGTGCCAAAGAGTTGAACAAACCTGTATTTATTGATTTCACCGGGCACGGTTGTACAAACTGCCGCGAAATGGAGAGTAGTGTCTGGTCGAGACCCGAAGCTCTAAATCTTTTAGAAAATGAGTTTGTTGTAGTAGCACTATATGTTGACAATAAAAATATTCAACTACCAGAAGATGAGTGGTACACCAACGAAAAGGGTAGGTTGATTAAAATGTTGGGAGATAAGAACTCCGATATTCAAATTTCCCAATTTAACCAGAATGCTCAGCCATATTATGTAATTATAGATGCCGACGGAAATATGATGAATACACCACAGTTTTACAATCTAAATCCAAGTGTGTTTATCAATTTCTTGAAAGAAGGATTAGAAAATTTCAACAAAAAATATAGATAGTTTTCCATAATCTATTTTAAAATCGGGGCTTTAAAGTGTAAAACTTTAAAGCCCCGATTTTTTGTGTTCTCTATCGAAAGGGATAAACCCAAATCAAGAATTATATTTCTTGTAATTTTCTGCTTGTTCAAAAATTTCTGTATAAACCTCTTCTTCACCTTTTGGAGGATAGTCGTATTTGTCCATAAGCATTATTAGAGCAACTTTTAGTGCCGATTTAATATCTTCTCTTTTGTTCCAATCGGGAAATTTAGCATGATTGTCAACAATCTTTTTTACCTCTTTTGAGAGTTCAATAAGTTTGTTTTCTGGATATGTAAAACCAAATTTAATGCAAAGTTCTTTTAAAATATCATAAAAAGCTTTTTCTTCAAAATCAATTCCCAGTTTATCACCGGCACTAAATTCTTTCTGGATATCATAGATAAGATTTGTAAGAGATTCTATAACTTCATCATGGAAATCACTCCTTAAAAAATTAATTTCTTCTCTGTCGTTGTAATCTTTCACTACTTTTTCCATTTTATGAGAAAAATCTACACCTTTAAATTTATTAACCTTTCTGATTTCGCCAATTGCTTTTGAAAGTAGCTTTATAAGCAGTTTTATTTTTGTATTTGGTAAATCGATTTTATCTATTTGCTCTAAATATTTTTGGTCGAAAATATCCAATTTATTATCGGCTTCATCACCAATTTTTAAAATCTCTTCCACGCCATCGCTTTGCAGAGCTTCTTTTACCATTTCGGTTACCCTTGCATTCATTTTTTCGGTGTCGGGGGCTTCGCCTTTGCTCAATTTTCGAATAATGCTGCGTATTGCTAAATAAAAATGGGTGTAATCTCTTTCAGTTTGCAAAAGCTCTTCGCTACCTGAACAGATGTCGTAAGCAGCTTTTAGTCGTTTTACCAAATCCATAAAACGTCGCTCTTTTTCATCCGTTTGTTGAATAAATTCTGTGGCTCTGTTTAGTGTTTCTAATTGCTCCAAAGGTGTTCCTTCAAAATATTTAATATTGTTGAAAGGGTGCATTATTTTGGCTAAAAGATCTAAATGATTTCTAACAACAATTAGCGATTGTTCAATGTCTTCGAAATTTCTTTCATCACCCTTGCTATACTTGGCAAGTGCAAAATTCATATGGTTTTTTATGCCGATATAATCCACCACCAAGCCTTTGTTTTTTCCTTTATATCTGCGGTTTACCCTTGAAATTGTTTGAATTAGGCTATGCTCTTGAATGGGTTTGTCAATGTATATTGTATCCAGAAAAGGTACATCAAAACCAGTGAGCCACATATCGACAACAATGGCTATTTTGAAATTAGATTTGGAGTTTTTGAATTGTAGATCCAACTTTCTTCTATCTTCTGGTGTTCCCAGCATATTCCACAGCTCTTCGGGGTCGTTCTGACCTCGTGTCATAACCAATTTTATGCGTTCAATGGGTGTTGTTTCTTTTTTCTCCTTTTCAGTGAGTTGTGCATTTTCATCAGCAGCTTTAATTTCGTTCCAATGGGGGCGGAGCTCAATTATTTTCTTATAAAGTTCGTAGGCAATATTTCTGTTGCTACATACAAACATTGCTTTTCCCATAACACTACCACCCTCGTTAAGTCTGTTTTCGTAATGTTCTATAAAATCTTCAGCCACGGCTTGCAATCGGTCGGGGTCGCCTAAGATGGCATGCATTTTTGCAGTTTCTCTTTTGCTCTTGTCAATTTGATATTCGTTGGCACCCAATTCGGCAGCTTCGTCGTAGTAATCTTCAATTTTTTGTAGCTGACTATTGTCCAAAATCACTTTGGCGGCCCTGCCTTCATAAACTATGCTAACGGTGATTTCGTCTTGCACAGATTCAGCCATGGTATAGGCTTCTATTACTGGACCAAAAACATCAATTGTGGCATCTATGGGCGTGCCTGTAAAACCAACATAGGTGGCGTTGGGTAATGAATCGTGCAAATGTTTTGCAAAACCATAAACCTTTTTAATGCCGCTATCTGTCATTATAATTTTTTGTTCCAAATTGACCTGACTTCGGTGTGCTTCGTCAGAGATACAAATTACATTTGATCGCTCGGTGAGCAGTTCTGTATCTTCGTTGAACTTATGAATTGTGGTAAGAAAAACACCTCCGCTCTGTCTGTTTTTCAAGAGTTCTCTCAAATTTTCTCTACTGCTAACGCTGATAACATTATTGTCGCCAATAAATTTTTTAGCTTTAATAAATTGTTCCGAAAGCTGGTCGTCAAGGTCGGTGCGATCGGTAATTAGAACAATTGTAGGACTTCCAAAAGCTTCACTTTTCATCAAAAGTCGGGTAAGAAAAAGCATGGTGAAACTTTTGCCACTTCCTGTGGCTCCAAAATATGTTCCTCCCTTGCCGTCGCCATGCGGTTTAAGGGCAGTTTTTATATTTTTAAATAGTGCTGTGGCAGCATAATATTGGGGATAACTGCACACAATTTTCACTTCCCTTTTGCTGTTGTCAGGAAAATGAATAAAATTTCGGATTATATCGCGTAAACGATACTTGTTAAACATTCCTTGAATTAGGCTATAAAAAGAGTTAATGCCCTGTGCATCAGCCGTTTTTTTGTCAACTCTTCGCCAAGAATAGTAGTAGTCGTAATGGGCAAAAAGTGAACCTGCTTTACTGTTAACTCCATCGCTGATTACACAAAATGCATTATACTTCAATAGTTCGGGAATATCTCTTTTATATCTGATGCTAATTTGCTCGTAAGCATCATAAATAGTGGCATTTTCGCGAATGGCAGATTTGAATTCTATAAGCACCAAAGGTAAGCCGTTGATGTAAATTATTCCGTCGGGAATGCGTTTGTGAGTTCCCTCTATTTCAAGCTGATTTACAAACTTATATATGTTTCTGTCTCTGGAATATCGTGCCTCTTCTTCGGCCGAGATTGATGGAAAATTCTCATCAAAATTGTGTCTGTATTTCTCTAATTGACTATAATCGATAAGCTCAATATGAATATCTTTTTGTGTTGGGTCTTCTCTTTTTAGTATAAAACCATCGGCAAGTATTTGGATAAACTTTTTATTGCTTTCGTAGAGATCGGAGGAGGGGAAGCTATTTATTTGTAATATAATAGAGTCGATTTCGCTTTGACTAATACCATCAGAACTATATTGTTTTTGAAGAAAAGTTCTTAAATCAGCCTCAATAATAACTTGATCCATTTCACGCTCAATGGTGCTGCCAGACTGATATGTGTATCCTTCTTTTTCAATTAACTCAATAAATGCTGCTTCTAATTTTGCTTCAACGAATTTCATTTTTTAATGGTTAGTGGTTAATGGTTAGTGGTTAGTGGTTAGCGGTTTTTGTTTAGGTTTGATTTGGCTGTTCGCAATATTGCTGTTATTATTTTAATTATTTCTACTGCATCATCATTTAGTTTTTTGAACTTTTCCTCTGTAATATAATCTGTTTCTTTTAGCAGTTCCAGCCAATAGATGGTTTCGTTTATCTCTTTTTGGGCTATTGCCATTTTGTGTATAAAGTCTTTCTTTGTTTCGGCGTGTTCTGCCTCTCGCACCATGGCACCTACGCTGGTTCCACTTCTCAAAACTTGCTTTGATAATACAAATTCTTTTTTCTCTGAAGATAGAAACTGTGAAAGTTTTACAATTTTCAGTGCAAAATCAAAGCTTTTATTTCTAATAATATTTTTATCCATAACACAGTTGTTTTTTTGAATTATTAGTCAGTTCTTTAATATTCCTTGCTGCGACTTAACACGATAACCAACGGAAATTATAACATCAAGGTTGTAATAGTTAGTATCGTAGTTTTTACCATCAGCGGCAGTATGTCGGAAATTCCGACATACTGAATTTTCACTTAATTCGCCCTCTTTAAACACATTCTGAATATGCTCTGTAATGGTTGTTCTGCTTTTCCCAAACAACTTTGCCATTTGTGCTTGCGTAAGCCAAACAGTCTCATCTTGTAGGCGAACATCCACTTTGATATTGCCATCTTGATTTTGATATATTAGAATTTCGCTATTCATAATATTATATCCTTGTTATGATTTTGTAAATATCCTAATTTTTTTGGAATAAAAGTGAGTTTTGGTGATAATATTTTATTTTACCATCCTTGCCAATAATAAAGACTTTAATTCGGTGAGTTTTTGGTTTTGTGTTTCAATAACAAAAGCTAAGCCCAAAAAATTCTTTATAAAAAGCTCAATTAAATCAATATTAGTTGGTATTAGTATTTTAAATTCTCTTATAGTTGTTAGACTGAAATTCGCTTGAACTGATTGTTGTATATTATATCGAAAATATTCTTTGTGTATTCCACTAATAAAAGTCCAATACAAAAAATGACTAATTTCAGATCTTATTATTGCAACCGCTTGATTACAATTAAATTCATACTTCTCTTTTATTAAACAAAACTTACCAAGTGTCCCAGCAATAGATAGTAACAAATCGTTCTTAAATATTTTAGAACGTTGTAATTGCTGAGCATGAGTTGTTTCTTTAATAAAAGATAGTTTATCTATTAATAGTTTATTTCGTTCTCCTATAGATTCGCCCTTTATATAAGCAACTTTATATTTATCATCTTTTATAGATGACATTTTTTTTGGTGTTGTACCCTTGGTTATTAAACTTGATATTTCCCCCAACTCTTTCACCTCCCATCCTTCTGGCACTTCTTTATCCAGTTCTTCGTTCCATACCATTTTTCCGCCATTGTCTTTGTATGGTTTTCCTTCTTCATTGGGGAAATTGAACTCCACAAACCACTCTTTGTAAATGGCTTGTGCGGTGGCTTCCAGTTTTTCGCAAATTTGCTCGTTTACTTTTATCTTTTTTTCTATGGCTTGATATTCAGCTACAATTTTTTCTTGCTCGGAAATGGGAGGGACTTTTATTAATATATCCTCGAAAGCATTTCTTGGAAGTCCCAACCGCACGTCAGCATCTGTATAAAAGGTACACTCTCTGTCAAACTCTTTTCTTTGGAACCACATCATCAAATAATATGGGTTTAATAGGTTTTCATCTTTTATCTTAAATACATCATAAGCTGGAGAAACCATAAAGGGGGTTTCACTTTCAGAGATAGCAATGGGTATTCTATTATCCCTACCAACGTGCATTCTGTTACAAGCAAACTCATTTTTATTAACAAGTTTGTATCTAGATAAATCAGTACCTATAATATTTGCGACAGAAGGCATAAAGTATTTATCAATATTTATTCCTAAAAGTGGAACATCGATTAGTTCTGTATTTCTAATATTTACCTGTTCTATATAATCACCCAGTGGTTTATAGTTTTCTCTCATTCTTTGTTGTTTCTATTTTTAATTGTTTCTTCAAGTGTTTTTAGTTCTCCCTTTTGGACTATTGTGTTCTAATTTTTGCCATCAGAGGCAGTTGTCAAATAATCTTTGACAACTGAATTCCTATCTAATTCTCTCTCTTCCAGTATGTTAATTGTGTGATAGCTTATGGTTTGCTTGGAGGTGTCAAAAAGTTCTGCAATCTGATTTTGGTTCATCCAAATATTGCCATCTTTGGCCATTAAACTAACATTGGCTTTGCCATCATCGGTTTTGTAAATGATTATCTCTTTATTTGTTTCCATATTTTGCTTTTTCTTCCATAAAAACGTTTTTATCTCTTTCTATTTCAGCTGCCAGTTCCTCTTCTGTGGGTAGATAAGGGAGATATTTGTTGGCAAAAATCTGTTTATTATCATTTAAAATGGAGTATTTCACCACTGTTTGGTCTGTTTCTGTGCATAGTAAAATTCCCATTGTGGGGTTGTCGTTTTCGCCACGTTCAAGATCGTCAAACATCCGCACATACATATCCAACTGTCCAATATCTTGATGCGTAAGTTTATGAGTTTTTAGCTCCACTATCACAAAACATTTTAATATGTAGTTGTAGAAGACCAAATCTATGTAGAAATCTTGTGTTTCGGTGTGTATATGTTTTTGTCTTGCCACAAAGGCAAAACCTTTGCCTAATTCCAACAAGAAATCCTGTAAATTATCAATTAAGCTTCGCTCCAATTGCTTTTCTGTATATGATTTGGAGCTGGGTAGGCTCAAAAACTCCAAAACAGTAGGATTTTTGATAAAATCTTGTGGACTTGCAGCAAGTTTTAAGGTTTTTTCTTCCATTTCAAGTTTTACCTCTTCTTTGTTTTGCGATGAAAGCAAACGCTGATAATAGAGTGTGGAAATATTTCTGTCGAGGGTGCTAATTGACCAGTTTTGCTGGGCTGCTTCTGTCAAATAATAGAGACGAACGTCTTTATGTTCAACTTTCATTACTCTCTGATAATGAGACCAATGCAATTTGGCGAACACCGTTCGCCAAATTGGGTTTACATAAAAATCGTTATTATCTTTAGCATTAATTTCGGCAATTAAAAGGTCGGGAAAAGTGCTGTAAAATTGGCGATATTCTCTAATTGTTCTTTCAGAGAATCCTCTTCCAAAACTTTCACTTAGCTCTTTGGATACATTTTTTATCACCTCTTTTCCATATTTAGCTCTCTCTTCACCCTCTTGCTCCTCCAAAACTATTCTACGACCTATCAGCCAATAAGCCTTTATCATCTCTGTATTGATGGCAAAATAGGCAGTATTCCTTGCATTTTTACTAATGGTTTTTATATCCTCTACGTAATTTATTTTCATTTTACCTTGTGTTTTATAGATAGCTATTTATTGCTACTTTGTATCCATTTTTCTCAACGTGTTAATTATTGCTTATTTTACATAACTGTATGATAATGAATGGTTTGCAATTTGGCGAACAGTGTTCGCCAAATTGAGATTAACAGAAAATATACAATTTTTTGATGTTTTGTCATTCCAGTTAAGTATTAATATTTTCATGCCTTAATATTATTTTTTATAGACCTATTCATGAAATTTATTTTTAAACTCTTCGCCTTTCTTTGTCAATCTATATTTTTGCGTTGGACTGTTTGGAGAGTGAGGCTGAGTCATTTCTATTAACTGTAAGTCAAGTGCAGGATGCAAGTATTGTTCCCTAAGATATTTTCTATCTGTAATCTCCAAAATTTCTTGTATTTCACTTCTATTAAGTTCACCATTTACAGCCAAAATCAGCTCTTTTACTTGGGGGGTTACTTGGGGGGTTACTT
>JAAYKF010000003.1 GCA_012522535.1 Bacteroidales bacterium | reverse complement strand
GCTAACTTTTTCATCTAAATTACTGAATATCAGTCTTTTATCCAAATTTTTATGTTGATATTTTGAAAAACTTATCAACACTAAAATGTTGATTATCAGTGAGTTAATTTTTTGTCATGTAGTGAGCTGTTTTAGTCCAATTTTCATTTTATTCCAATTGTACTAAACAGCTATTATATCGGCATTTACCATTGTAAAATAATAAAATAGTTTGGACTATTTTATTATTACAATTGGTACTACAACTTTCGACAAAATAGGTCGTTCGAATATTTCCATAGATGATTTTAATAATCTAAAAAGATTGATTAACACCTATCAAAACAATATTAGAGACTTAGAAAAACAGACAAATAATAACCAAAGAACCATCAGCGAACAGCAAAAAATCATAGACAATCAGAAACGCGAAATAGACAGATTGAAATCACAGCTATCGCAAATTCAAAAAGATTTAGATGATATAAAGCGGAAGCTGAGATAAGGGGTGTATTGGCTATCTTAATTGATATTTGAGATTTCTCATTTTCATAGAATTTTTGTATTTTTGCAAAAACTAAAATTTTTATGAGCAAGGAAGATCTATTTAGAAAAATAATTTCGCACGCTAAGGAATATGGTTTTATTTTTCCCTCCAGCGAGATATATGATGGTTTAAGTGCTGTTTATGACTATGGTCAAAATGGTGTTGAACTAAAAAACAACATTCGTCAATATTGGTGGAAATCCATGGTTCAGATGCACGAAAATATTGTTGGTATTGACTCGGCTATTTTTATGCATCCAAGCATATGGAAGGCATCGGGACACGTTGATGCATTCAACGACCCATTGATTGACAACAGGGACTCGAAAAAACGTTATCGTGCAGATATTTTATTGGAAGATTATATTCTGAAAATTGAAGATAAAATAAACAAAGAGGTGGCGAAAGCTAACAAGCGTTTTGGTGAAAATTTTGACGAAAAAATGTACCGCGAGACCAACCCCAGAGTGATGAGATATTTGGAAGAGATTGAAGATGTTCGCACTAAGATGAACGAAACTCTTGGCAACGATGACTTGGTGGGCGTTAAGGCACTTATTGAAGAGCTGAAAATTGCCTGTCCCATTTCTGGAAGTCGTAACTGGACCGACGTACGTCAGTTCAACCTAATGTTTTCTACTCAAATGGGTTCCACCTCTGAAGGTGCTGAGGTAATTTATTTACGTCCAGAGACTGCTCAGGGTATTTTCGTAAACTTTTTGAATGTTATGAAAAGTGGTCGCATGAGGGTTCCTTTCGGCATAGCCCAAACTGGTAAAGCTTTCCGTAATGAAATTGTAGCTCGCCAATTTATTTTCCGTATGCGTGAATTTGAGCAAATGGAGATGCAGTTTTTTGTTCGCCCCGGCGAAGAGCTTAAATGGTTTGAGTATTGGAAAGAAGAGCGTTACAAATGGCTTGGTACTCTTGGCATTAGCGAAGAAAAACTACGCTATCACGACCACGAAAAACTTGCCCATTATGCCAATGCTGCAACAGATATTGAGTTTGATTTCCCATTTGGATTTAGAGAATTGGAAGGTATTCACTCAAGAACCGATTTCGACCTAAAGGCACATCAAGATTTATCGGGCAAAAAACTTCAATATTTCGACCCCGAAACCAACGAAAACTACATTCCCTATGTGGTGGAAACTTCCATTGGAATGGATAGAATGTTTTTGGCAATATTTAGTAATGCATACAACGAAGAGACATTGGAAGATGGCTCTTTGCGTACAGTTCTGAATATTCCACCTATTTTGTCGCCATACAAAGTTGCAGTTTTACCTTTGGTAAGAAAAGATGGTATGCCCGAAAAGGCAAAAGAGATACTTGATGATTTAAGGTTTGATTTCAACTGTCAGTATGACGATAAAGATGCCATTGGCAGACGCTATCGCCGTCAGGATGCCATTGGAACTCCATACTGTGTTACCATCGACACTCAAACAATGGAAGACAATACTGTTACCATTCGCGAGCGCGACAGCATGAAACAAGAGAGAGTGGATATTTCTATGCTATCTAAAATTATTGGTGATAGGTTGAAGGCTAATATTTATAGACCATAATCCAAACCTTGAAGGTTTATTACATACAATTTAGGCTGTCGAAATCGACAGCCTAAATTATATCTGTTAAAATTAATTTTTAGTATAAGAAACTCAATAGTACACCAGCAGCAACGGCACTACCTATAACACCCGCTACGTTGGGTCCCATGGCGTGCATTAGCAAGTGGTTGGTTTTGTTATACTCCAAACCTATCATTTGCGAAACACGTGCAGCAGCTGGCACAGCCGAAACTCCTGCATTTCCAATTAGCGGATTAATTTTGTTTCCATCCTTAAGGAATAGGTTAAGTATTTTACAGAACAAAACTCCTCCAAATGTAGCCACAATAAACGAGGCAGCTCCAAGTCCAAAAATCATAATTGATTTTGTTGTAAGGAATGTGCTTGCTTGCGTTGATGCACCTACTGTTATACCTATTAGAATTGTAACAATATCAACCATAGAACCTCCGGCTGTTTGAGCCAATCGGCGGGTTACACCACTCTCTTTCAACAAGTTACCAAAGAATAGCATACCCAGTAAAGGTAATGCACTTGGCACTATAAATGAGGTTAATAAGAATCCAATAATTGGAAACATTATTTTCTCTCTTTTTGATACTGCACGTGGTGGACGCATGCGAATTTGGCGTTCTTTTTTGGTTGTAAGTAGCCTCATAACAGGTGGTTGCAACACTGGCACTAATGCCATATATGAGTAGGCAGATATTGCCACTGCCCCCATAAAGTGCGGTGCCAACCGCGATGACAGGAATATTGCCGTTGGTCCGTCGGCCCCTCCAATTATTCCAATTGCACCAGCTTCGTGTGGAGTAAATCCAAGCAATAGAGCCACAACATAGGCACCAAAAATACCCAGCTGTGCCGAAGCTCCTACAAGTATTAATTTGGGGTTTGATATAAGTGCCGAAAAGTCTGTTAAGGCACCAACACCTAAGAATATTAAGGGGGGATAGACCCCATATAAAACTCCAAAATATAAATAGTTTAACACTGAACCCTCTTCATAAATTCCAATTCCTTCGCCTTGAAGAAATGGGACATTTCCCACTAAAATTCCAAAGCCTATTGGGATAAGTAAAAGGGGTTCGTACTCTTTTAAAATTCCTATACTTATAAAGAAAATCCCTATAATTATCATTATGATATGCCCCCATTCAATGTTGGCAAACGCTGAATAATTAAAGAATTCTAAAAGTCCACTAGAAAAAAATTCTCCTAAATTTCCCATTTCACAAATATTATTCAATTACTATTAAGACATCACCCTCAAGAACATTATCGCCCTTAGATACTTTTACTTCCAAAATTTTTCCATCTCTATCTGAGTCGATATTGTTTTCCATTTTCATAGCCTCAAGCATAAGAAGTTGCTGTCCAGTTTTTACGGTATCTCCAACATTCACATAAACATCTATTATTGCTCCTGGGAGTGGTGATTTAATTGCTTCGCCTCCCGTTGATGCTGGGCTAGCTGCCTTTGGAGCAGCAGTGCTAGCTTCTGCACTAGGTGCTGGTTTAGCTTGCACTATTTTAGGTGTACTCCTAACATTCATCTCTTTGTCAAGCTCAACTTTATATGGGGTTCCGTTAACCTCAACGTCTGCAATATTATCTTCAATATCGAGTATATCTACCTGATAATCATTGCCATTTATTATAAATTTATATTGTTTCATAATGATTTTTGTTTTAGATTTTTGGGTTTTTCTTCAAAACAAGATGTTTGCTTCCCCAAGGAGAATATGTTCTCTTGGCGTGACAAATTGTAACTATTTCGCTCTCTAGATCATGAATATTACTAGTGTGAAGGTGCAATGCCATTGATATGGCTGCAATTGCCTCTCCGCTGGTATCTTCAAGAACTTGACCCTCGGTTGCTGTTTGTGTCTCTTCGGGTTGTGCTTTTCTATACTTTTTAAACTTCATATTTTCGAAAACTCTAAAAAGTTTTAACATTATGAAGATGAAAACTAAACAAGCAAAAACCACCGACATTGCAACAATAATCATCCCAACGCCATAGGGGTCTAATTGAGCTATTCTATTAGATTTAGATTCAGCCTCTTTCCAAGTATTGGTGGCTCCGGGGGTGTATCTTTTGAGATTAACAAAATCCCCTTCGCCATCTTCCTCTCTTCCAAATGACTGATTGGACATCTCTTTAATCTCCTCCGGCACAGGTATTATATCCAAAAGTGTTTTTCCGTCCGAATCATAAAGAGCAACATATTCACTCTCTTCCAGTGTGAAATTCAAATGGCTGGTTCCTCTATATGGCTTATTGTCGGCATAAAACAGATAGTAACCTCTCTTTTTAAGATTGGTTTCTGGGTCGTTTTTAGATATGGGATACATTTTGGGGTTTGCCGTATCGTTGCTTAGATATAGCCCTCCCATTCCTGCGGCTTTATAATCTGTATTAAAAATCTCTATCCACCCACTTCGATTTCCATATTGGTCGATTATTGTTGAGTCGTTACGAACCATTATTTCGTTAATCTTCAACTGATCGCTTCCTTGGCTATGGCCATAAATCAAAGGAATGAAAAAGAACAATGTATATATTAGTATTTTTCTCATTACTCTAGGATTATAGTGGTAAATTATCATGTTTTTTAGCAGGATTTTCAAGACGCTTATTTCTAAGCGACTGCAATGCTCTAATAATTCTGAATCTAGTATTTCTAGGCTCAATTATATCATCGATATATCCATATTTGGCTGCTACAAATGGGTTTGCAAAGCTATCTCTATATTCTTGTTCTTTTTCGGCAATAAATTCATTTCTCTTTTCTGCATCTTCTATTGCTTGAATATCTTTACTCATAAGAACCTCGATAGCTCCTTTTGCTCCCATAACTGCAATTTCTGCCGTTGGCCAAGCGTAATTAATATCTCCACGAAGGTGCTTAGAACCCATCACACAGTATGCACCACCGTATGCTTTACGCAATACAATTGTTACTTTTGGAACTGTGGCTTCGCCATATGCATAAAGTAGTTTTGCACCATGAAGAATTATTCCGCCATACTCTTGTGCCGTTCCGGGAAGGAATCCGGGAACATCTTCCAATGTTACTATGGGAATATTGAAGGCATCGCAAAAACGAACAAAACGTGCTGCTTTGCGCGATGCATTTATATCTAAAACTCCAGCTAAATATTTTGGCTGATTGGCAACAATACCCACCGAAACTCCGTCAAAACGACCAAAGCCGATAACAATATTTGGTGCATAAGCAGCCTGAACTTCCAAAAATTCACCATTATCAACAATGGCGTGAATTACATCTTTTACATCGTAAGGCTTATTTGGATTATCAGGAATTATATCATTCAAGAAATCTTCCAATCTGTTAATTGGGTCTTCGTTGATCTCAACTGGCGGCTCTTCTAAGTTGTTGGATGGCAGATAATGTAAAAGTTTTCTAATCATCATCAAGCCCTCTTTTTCTGTTTCGGCAACAAAGTGTGCAACACCCGATTTTGTGGCATGAACCGATGCTCCGCCCAACTCTTCGGTTGTAACATCTTCGTTTGTAACACTTTTAACCACCTTAGGTCCAGTTAAAAACATATAGCTTGTATCTTTCGACATCATTATAAAGTCGGTTAGTGCTGGAGAATAAACTGCTCCTCCGGCACAAGGTCCAAATACTGCCGAAATTTGAGGTATAACACCCGATGCTAAAATATTACGTTGAAAAATTTCTGTATATCCAGCCAAGCTGTTAACGCCTTCTTGAATACGAGCTCCACCCGAATCATTAATACCAATAATAGGTGCACCAACCTTCATGGCTTGATCCATTATTTTGCAAATTTTCTGTGCGAAAGCTTCAGACAAAGAACCTCCAAAAACAGTGAAATCTTGCGAAAAAACATAAACTAATCGTCCATCAATTGTACCATAGCCTGTAACAACACCATCTGAAAGTGGTGTACGTTTTTCCATTCCAAAATTAGTACAGCGATGTGTAACAAACATATCAAACTCCTCGAAGCTACCCTCATCAAGAAGTGCATAAATACGCTCACGAGCAGTTAGTTTGCCTAAACTATGCTGTTTGTCAATTCGTTTTTGACCACCCCCCAGTTTTGCCTGGGCTCTTAATTCAAGTAAATGCTTTACTTTTTCTTGCATTGTCATAGTTCTATGTTTTTTGATTATTTATTCGGATTTTCACACAATTCAGTCAAAACACCACCCGTTGATTTCGGATGTAAAAATGCAATGTTCAGACCCTCGGCTCCCTTGCGAGGCTTCTTGTCGATTAGCTGAATGCCCTTAGCCTCCAACTCTGGAAGTGTCTCTTCAAGACCCTCAACAGCGTATGCAATGTGATGAACACCCTCGCCTCGCTTTTCAACAAATTTTCCAATGGGTCCCTCGGGGTCGGTACTCTCTAAAAGTTCAATTTTTACCTGTCCAACCATAAAAAAAGCTGTCTTAACCCTCTGGTCAACAACCTCTTCAATGGCATAACATTTCAAACCTAATACGTCTTCGTAAAAACGAATGGAACTGTCGAGATCTTTCACGGCAATTCCAATGTGCTCAATGTGAGTCAGTTTCATGATTTATACAATTTAAATTAATTTGATGCAAATTTAATGAAATTCATACACTTAACAAAAACAAAAAAACAATTAACACTTAAATTAACCAAAACAAGGAAGAGGGGTGATATTGACATCACTTTACAAGTTTTTAAATATATTTTATTGAATTAAACCTAAACACAAGCTGAATAAAATGAAATAATTCTAAAACCATAATTAATGTTGACTTTTTTAATGTGTAAATAAAATTAATTCCCTCTTATGACCTTTTGTTTATAACTGTTATAAATAAAAGAACTATCTTTGCAGGCAAATTACAGGTAATTCTTCCAAAAGAAGAAAGGGAATCTTGTGAAATTCAAGAGCTATACCCGTAGCTGTGAGTTCTGCTAAAATTAGGCTATAAACCACTGTTTGTGAAAATGGGAAGGTGCCTAAATTGGAACAAGCCAGAAAACCTGCTTGTAGTTTAAAACTTGAATGCTTTCGGGTGAAAGGCAATGAGTAAAAAGCAAAAGCTTGTTATTCGGAATTTTCACCACAAAATATACACAAAATATAGATGTGATGAAAAAAAAACCCATTGCAAAAATTTTAATGTCAATAGCCACTTTGTGCCTGTTTCAATATTTTGCCACAGCACAAATAAATGATAGCATAATTTTTATTGATGGAATAACCATAGAGTCGAAAAGCCTGCTGAAAGATAAAGCCATTTATAAAATAAAAGCCGACTCATCAGCCCTCTCCCTTCAGCAAAGTAAATCTCTGTCGGAAATATTAATAAATCATACTCCCATTTTTGTAAAATCCTACGGGCAAAATTCCCTTTCCACAGTTTCATTTCGCG
The DNA here is from genome assembly GCA_012522535.1 of Bacteroidales bacterium. Classification (GTDB taxonomy): domain Bacteria; phylum Bacteroidota; class Bacteroidia; order Bacteroidales; family WCHB1-69; genus JAAYKF01. Next base: position 30,050 of record JAAYKF010000003.1, on the reverse strand, counting down.
GTACTGCAGCCTCACACACAAGGGTTGAATGGAATGGCATGAATATAAATAACCCCATGTTGGGACAGGTCGATTTTTCGCAAATCCCTGTTTGGTTTATCGACGACTTTGAAGTTTTGCCCGGTGGAAACTCATCGCACACTGGCGTTGGAGCCATTGGCGGCAGTGTGAATATTCAAAGTTTGCCCAGCTTCGGAACTCCCATATATGGAGCCATAGCACTTGGAGCCGGAAGCTTCGAAAACTATCAAAGCTTAGTGAAAATTGGAGGTGGTTTCAAAAACATACAATTTAGATTCAGAGCCATTTATGAGCAATCGGAAAATAATTTTGAATTTTACAACACCGCCAACGGACTGTGGAACTACCAAAAACAAAAAAATGCATCATATAATAAATATGGCACATTGTCGGAGGTGTTTTACAGAACAAAAAATCATCTTATAACAACTTCATTGTGGCAGCTACATTCGTTCCGAAATTTACCAGCCATTATGTCGTATGAAGGCAGCGGAAGGAGAGAAACACAAAACGACGACGATTTGCGATGGAGCCTCCAGTGGCAACGATTTTCGGAGAAATATTACTCTTCGCTAAGTCTTGGACACTCCCACAATAAAACTTCCTACTTTTTGTCCAGCCAAACCATAATTGGACCATTTGTAAATCACAATACCCAAAGCACCACAAACACAAGCTTTCTGAAATACAAATCGGAATGGACACCGAAAAAGAAAATTGTTTTAAAAACTCTTGCCATAGCCAATTTTGATAATGCCGACTATTGGGATATCAAAGAAGAGAGCAAGTTTGACGCACAAAGATTGCAGCTATTGGGAGGCGTATCCATGTTTTATGAGTGGTCGAGAAAATTTTCATCTTTTGCTCTTCTAAACCTCGATTATGCCAACGATGGCGAAATTGCCTTTGTGCCCACCATAGGATTTGAAATAGCACCTTTTAAAACTGATGACCTGAAGCTAAAATCAAACCTATCTAAAGTGCATCATCGACCCACACTCAACGACATGTATTGGCAACCCGGCGGAAACCCCCATTTGAAATCGGAAAATGGGTACTCGATAGATTGGGGTTTTCATTTTACAAAACAGTTAGGGAAGTATAATAAATTAGATGCCAAATTAGTTCTGTATGCATCACTAATAGACGATTGGATTATTTGGCAACCCAGCGACTTTAGATACTGGAGACCAACAAACTTACAAAAGGTTTTTGCAAGGGGTGCTGAAAGATTTATTTCGCTAAACACCATTCTTGGAAAATTTACCATAGATACCAAAATCAGCTACTCCATGAATTTTACCTCTGCCAAAGAGGCTAACGGAAACTTATTTACCGACTACAAAAATCAACTCCTATACATTCCAAAACATGTGGCAAATGCCAATATAAGTATTGTATATAAAAATAGTTTTTTTAACTACGGATTCAATTATACAAGTGCCAGATATACTGTTCAGGAGGCGGAAAACTCGCGACACAAACTCCCTCAATACAAATTACACAGCTTGACTCTGGGTCAAAGTTTGAAAGTTGGCAAGCAAATTTTTGAAGCCAAATTTTCCATCGAAAATCTTCTCGATACCGACTATCAAGCCATTTTGTGGCGAGCAATGCCAGGCCGACACTATCAATTTTTTATAAAAATGACATTCTAAAAATATAAAATATGAAAACAAAATTAAGTCTAATTTTAGCTCTCCTTATCTTCTTATTTTCTTGTAAAAAAGATGACAATTCTAATATTGACTATTCTGTCGAAAAGGGCGTATTTATCTGCAATCAAGGTAACTTTATGAGTGGAAATGCCAGCCTCTCTTTTTTCAACACGGAGACAAAAAAAATGGAAAATCAGGTGTTTTTCAATGCCAATAATTTCCCGTTGGGCGATGTTCTACAATCTATTTATATATATAAAAACCTTGCCTATGCCGTAATAAATAATTCAGGAAAAATTGTGGTCCTCGATGTGAAAAATTTCAAGCATAAAGGTACTATTTCTGGATTATCGTCTCCCAGATTTATCTCTGTTTTTTCCGATAGTAAAGCTTTTATTAGCGATATAAATTCAAACTCAATAGTGGTTTTCAACCCCATAAGTTTAGAAAAAACAGGCAATATTGATATTGGCTCTTCCAGCGAGTCTATGTTGATTTTAAACAACTTTCTGTATGTAAGCTCTTGGTCATATAACAATAAGATTTTCAAAATAGACATTTCACAAAACAAAGTTGTGGACTCATTGGCAGTTGGCAAACAGCCCAACAGCATGGTTTTCGACAAAAACAACAAGCTTTGGGTTTTGTCTGATGGCGGTTATCAAGGCTCGCCCTACGGTGAGGAAAAAGCCTCACTCTCCAAAATAGATGTGGAGAATATGGAGATTGAATTGAAGATTGAGTTTTTGGACATCAACAGTTCTCCTTCGTTTTTGAGTTGCAACGGGGCAAAAGACAGCCTATATTTCATCAATGGGAGTTGGGGTAGCAATGCCCAAGAATCGGGAATTTATAAGATGTCCATCAACGATAACAACACACCCGAGTCTGCCTTTATTCCCGAAAATAATAAAATGTTTTACGCCTTAGGCGTTGATCCTCAACAAAATATAATTTATGTCTCCGATGCTAAGGATTTTTCACAAAAGGGATGGGTTTATCGATATAAATCATCTGGCGAAATAATTGACTCTTTTAAAGTTGATATTGCCCCCGGATATTTCGCTTTTAAAAATGATTAGAATTATGTTAGCCTGATTTCCCAAAATAGACTTTTCCGAAATCAGTAGAAATATCTTTGGGTAATTTATCGAAAATTCCAAAAATTGCCGAACCGCTTCCCGACATTTGAGCATAAATGGCTCCTTTATCATACAAATATGATTTTATTTCTCCCAATAGAGGGTGAATTTTAAAAATCGAATCCTCAAAATCATTTTTAAGATGTTTTTCCCAATCTTTTATATCTATTTCATTAATACTTTTCAGAGAAAAATCAGCTGGTTTTGGTTTGACATTGGCGTATGCTTGAGCTGTCGAAATGTGAACTTCAGGATGAATTATAAGCATCTCATAGGGGCTTAAAGTTAAATCTATTGTGCTTAAAACATCGCCCCTTCCTTCGCCCAATGCAGGTTTATTGAAGATAAAAAAAGCAGTGTCGCTACCCAATTTTGAAGCAATTTCTATCTGCTCATTTTGAGAAATATTTAAGTCAAAATTTTTGTCAATTAGCTTTATGATAGTGGCTACATTGGCAGAGCCACCACCCAAACCAGCTCCCATTGGAACATTTTTATGTAGGTATAAATCTATATTGGGAAACTTGTATTTTTCTCTCATTTTTTGGATAGTCAAAAAACATAAATTTTTCTCCAAATGGGAGTCTATTTTCTTCCCCGAAAAGTGATAAGTGTCTGCATTAGAACTACTTTCTACGATTTCTATAATATCTTCTACAAAATATATGGGGTAAAAAAGCGTTTCAATATCATGAAAACCATCTTTTCGTTTTTTAAGAATATTTAAACCAATATTGACTTTACAATTCGAGAATGCTATCATTTTATTATTAAATTTGGAGACTTTTAAAAATCAAAATTAAACAAAACATCAATGTCTGTGCTAAACTTTCTGATAAAAAGAAACTTTCTTCGTTTCTATCCCAGAGTAAATAGAGCCAAAACGAAGCCACTTGAGTTACAAGAAAAAACTTTTAACAGGCTCATTAGCAGGGCTAAAAAGACGGATTTTGGCAAAAAGCACGACTTTAAAAATATAAAAACTTATTCTGATTACACTCGCAATGTTCCCATAGCTTCCTATAACGATTTGAAGGGGGATATTGAGCGAATGATGCTGGGAGAAAAAAATGTACTTTGGCCCGGACGCACCAAGTGGTTCTCAAAATCATCGGGGACTACCAGCGATAAAAGTAAATTTATACCCATTAGCTACGCCTCGCTGCATTTATGCCATTTGAGGGGCGGACTGTACTTGCTTTCAAATTATTTTAAGCTCTTTCCAAAATCGAAAATGTTTAAGGGAAAATCTTTAGCTCTGGGTGGTTCGAAGCAAAAAAATGATATAAATCCCAAGGCTATCACAGGCGACCTTTCCTCTATTTTGATTGCCAACACCCCTTTTTGGGTGGAATCGTTCCGAACTCCACATAAATCCATTGCACTGATGGAAGATTGGGACGAAAAATTAGAATTGATGGCAAGAAGCATTATGGATCAGGATGTTACAAACCTTTCTGGAGTGCCATCGTGGATGCTTATTCTCTTGAAAAGGATAATCGAAATAAAGGGCGTAAAAACCATAAATGAAGTTTGGCCCAATTTGGAACTTTTTTTGCATGGTGGTGTTAATTTTGCCCCTTATGTGGAACAATTTAACGCCATTGTGGAGCCAGGCAGCATGTTCTACCTCAACGCCTATAATGCTTCGGAGGGATTTTTTGCTTTTCAAGATACAAAGGAGTCGGACGATATGCTCTTGCTTCCCAATGTGGGAGTTTTCTATGAATTTATTCGTCCAGACGAACTTGGTAGCTCCAATGCCAAAGCAGTCAGCCTTGCCGATGTAGAGCTAAACACCAATTACGCAATATTGATATCTACCAATGCTGGTTTGTGGAGATATATTATTGGAGATACGGTGATGTTTACTAATCTGCACCCTTTTAGGATAAAAATTACCGGCAGAACTGCCAACTTTATCAACGCTTTTGGCGAAGAGGTGATAATGGAGAATGCCGAAAAGGCTATCTCTGAAGCCTGCAAAATTACCAATGCTAAGGTTTCGGAATATACCGCCGGACCCATCTATCAATCTGACCACAGCAAGGCAGCCCACGAATGGCTAATAGAGTTTGAACAAGAGCCTCAAGATATGGCTCTATTTGAAGAGATTTTAGACAAAACTTTGAAATCTGTAAACTCAGATTATGAAGCCAAACGTGCATCGGATATTCTGCTACAAAAGCCCATTATCAGGGTGATGCCACAAGGCACTTTCTTGAAATGGATGAAAGAGAGAAACAAATTAGGAGGTCAGTACAAAGTGCCCCGACTTGCCAATAATAGAAAACATATTGAGGAGATATTAAAATTAAATGAATAGACGATTTTTTATTTTTCTGATAATAAGCCTTGCCTTGGCACCCTGCTTTGCACAGCAAAGTTTGAAGCCTTTTAAAACAATAGAATCCAAAGCGAAAAAGGTGAAAATTGATGTTTTAAATAACATCTACCTTATTACAGATAACAAAGTTGAAAAGTATAATTTTAGCCATAAAACCATCGTCAATTACAACTTTCAAATACCTGATTCTGAAATGATTGTTGACGTTAGTAATCCTTTCAAAATATTAATATTTTCGCCAAATAATTACTCGCTTAAATATATAAACAACCAAATGACCGAAAGTGCAAAAACTATCTATTTGGATAGATTCACTTCGGACAATATTCCATTGGTTTGTACTTCCTACGACAACTGTTTTTGGCTTTTCAATGCTTCCGAAAAAAGGATTGAAAGGTATAATATGTCGCTAACAAAAACACACCAAAGTAGTCCAATTTATCTTTTGAGTAGTGAAGATTTTTTACCCAAGCATATGGTTGAATACAATGAAAAACTATATCTGTTTATACCAAATAATGGTGTATTGATTTTTGACAAATTTGCAGCTTTTGTGAAGAAAATTCCCATAATTTTTGAGAAAAAATCTAGCTTTATTAACAATCAGTTCTTTTATATAAAAGGGAACTCCATTATGATTTATAATACCAAAACTTTTGAAGATTTTAAGCTTATAGAGATGGAAAATGAGATTGCTGATTTTGATATAAATCAAAAGTTTTTAGCAATTTTGCAAACAGATGGCAAATTGACAATTTATGAAATTGTGGATTAATATTTTGCCCTAAATCTATATTAAGAAAGAGTTTATTTCAATGCAACAGAAGTATCTACAAGTATTAGGAGTGCCTTTAAATGTTTCGGAAGAGGAGCTTAAAAAAGCTTTTAGACAGAAGGCAAAACTACTACATCCGGACGTTAATTCTAGCGAAAACGCCCACGAGCAGTTTGTACTTCTCACTGAAGCTTATGAATACATGTTGCATTATATTCAAAATAAACATGTCCGAACTCATCAAAAAACTGCCACACAATGGGATGAAGATAGGCAAAGAGCCGCACGTGAAAAGGCTCGCCAAATGGCTAAAATGCAATATGAGGAGTTTATAAATTCTGATTATTATAAAACCATGGTGAATGTTCTAAAACTTGGTTCACTTATCTTTTTCGGTATATCGTTTATTATTTTCAGCTTACTATCTCTGTTCCTTTTGAGCGAAGAGGCTTATGAGCCTATAATTTTCACTGGGATGTTAAGTATTCTTAGCATAGTGTTTTTTATGCTGAAGCTGAAAGAAGGTGATAAAATGAGTCTTAAAGACATTTATAAATCACTGATTGTTATAGGATTATCTACTCCTTTTCAGGCATTTTTCTATCTTGCTTTAAACATATTTCTCTTTATAAAGTTTAGTACAAAAGTTATTGTCAGCGATTCGGTTTTGCAAATTCTTTATCTATCATCTGTGTTGATTGGAGTATTGGTTTTTTGGGTTTTCAAACTTATAAAAACATCAAAACCACACATTATGGCATTGGGAATTATGCCACTAATTGTAAGCGGAATTTTTATGATTAACTCGTTGAATGTAAGTAATATAAAACCCGAAACTCACTATTTTAGATATATTGTAGATTATTACGAAAATAGCCTTATTAGCGATAAAAATGATGATGATTTAATTGCATTAGAAAATGACGCTTATAAAAACTACAGTTTTGTAAGATTCTTTCACTCTATCGATTACGAAGAAGTGGCAGGTGTGCGATATTATATCGGCGAAGGTATTTTTGGAATACGCGTAATAAAACACTACGAATTTGTCGGCTTCGATGAATATTTTAGGAAAAGAGATAGGTAATTCTCTCACAATTAAGCCATAAACTTAGCTTTATTGTGAATCATTTTACAGACTTTTTATTTATTTCTACTCCCGTTAGGGTCAAAAAGTCTCTCTATTACATCGGCGTGTTTCTCGGAAATAAATCCACGTTTAAGTTTAAGAGTTGGTGTTAGTTCGCCTGTTTGCACTGTCCATTCATAGTCCATCAGAGCAAAGTTTTTTATTTGTTCGGTATCTCCAAATAGTGCATTATATTTTGCTACTTCTTTTTTATACCTTTTTATCACATCAGGATTTTTCACCATTTCGCCATTTGTGGTATATTCAATTCCTTTTCTTGTGCACCAGTTGCGAAGGTCGATAAAGTCGGGGACAATAATTGCAGCAGCAAATTTTTCATTTTCTCCCACCACCATCATTGTGTCTATAAATGGCGATTCGCAGAATTTACTTTCTATCAATGTTGGCACCACATATTTTCCAAAGGCTGTTTTGAACATCTCCTTTTTTCTGCCAGTAATTTTCAGTTGTCCTTCGGGTTCAATAACGCCTAAGTCGCCGGTATGAAACCAGCCGTCATCATCAATAACTTCTTTTGTGAGTTCATCATCTTTGTAGTAGCCAAGCATTATAGATGGTCCCTTACAAAGGATTTCGCCATCATGGGCAATTTTCACCTCTACATTGGATAGGGGTGGTCCCACAGTGCCAAATTTTATTCCATTCTCGTCAAAGTTGCTCACTGCAATAACTGGTGATGTTTCTGTGAGTCCATAGCCTTCAAGAATTGGCACTTCGGCTGCCCAAAAAACTCTTGCCAATCGGGGTTGCAGGGCTGCTCCACCCGAAACAATTACTTTAATATTTCCACCCAAGGCGGCTTTCCATTTACTGAGGACTAATTTGCGAGCCACTGCAAGTTTTTTACCATACCACCAGCTTTTACCCTCTAATTCAAAATCGAGGGCTAAGCTATTTGCCCAGAAGAAAATTTTGCGTTTTAACCATTTTTGCTTTCTTCCAGTCAAAATAATTTTGTCATATATTTTCTCCAAAAGTCGCGGTACAGTAGTAACTAATTGGGGTCTAATCTCTTTGATATTATCGGCAATGGTAGCCAAACTTTCGGCATAATAGATTGAAAAACCTAAATATTGCCATGCATAATTAATCATTCGCTCATAAATATGACATAATGGCAAGTAACTCAATGCTTTGCCTTCTGGTCCAACGGGTGGAATGGGCGAAATTGCAATGGCGTTGCTCAAAATATTATTATGCGAAAGCATTACCCCTTTGGGCAATCCTGTTGTGCCGGAGGTGTATATCATTGTGGCAACATCGTGGGGGTCTATGGAGTCTTTTATCTGCTGCAGATATTCTGGGCTTGGATTTGCTTTTCCGAGCTCAATTATTTCGCTCAAATGTTTATAATCTCTAAGGTTTTTAAAGGTATAAACCATCTCCTCTTTGTTGAGAGTTGGAATATTTGGCAATATGTGTTCAATTTTTCGCAATAGCTCCCAGCCAGCCACAAAGACCATTTTAACCTCAGCATGCTTCAAAATATGCTCATAGTCGCTTTCGCTGATGGTGGGATAAATGGGAACATGAACAGCCCCAAGTTGCAAAATTGCCATATCTAAAAAGTTCCACTCTGGACGATTGGGGGTTATGGTGGCTATTTTATCACCTTTTTTTATGCCCAACTGCATCAATCCATAGGATAAATCATTTACATTTTGCACATAAGCTTCGGTGCTATATTTTATCCAAACTCCATTTTCTTTGCCCGCTAATGCATCTTCTTTTGGGAATTTTTTTAGATAATTATCAAGAATATCAAACAATCTTGTTACTTCCATTTTCGATTATTTTAAAACACAAATTTAATAAAAGAATAAAACAAAGCCCTTTTTTGTGAATTTATAAAAACAAGAATGAGGCTATTTAAACAATTTTTCTTCCCTTATCGCTGAATTATCAATAAAAAAGAACATACAAAACAAAATTGTTAACGACTATTTTAAAACAGAGAATTTAGTGCTGTTTTGGTAATTATTGCCCCTAACTTCTATGGTATATGTTCCAGTTTTCAGATTTTTAAAATTGATTTTATTCGAATTCTCTTCCAAGCTCCCCCATTGACAAAGTTTTCCATTGACATCATAAATTTTATATTCAGATTTGGAGCTAATATTATTTTTTACGTATATAAAATCTTGTGCAGGATTGGGGAAAATCTCCAAAGCTTCCTCTTTTTCATAATTTTCTACACTCACTTGTGTTTTATCGCCAATAGCTAAGCAATATTCACCGGGTTTAAAATCTTCTATTTTGAAAATTTTAGAGGTAGCAACTCTCGAAAAAGGAATTATTTTCCACTGGTGATGAATATCTTTTCTGTGGGCAATTACAATGGAATCGGCAGGGTAATTATCGAAGATATCCGAATTTAGTTCGCCATTACTCAAATTAAGTGTTATTCCTGCTTTGAAATTTTCGGGAAATATTCCATCTATTCTCCAATAATTTCCGCAAGATAATCTTGATAAAGCCCCATCAGGACTGATTTCTCCACTGGGTTTCACCCAATGATGTTGGGCAACTATCAGAGCTGAATCGGATATTTCATTAACATTTAAAACACAAAATGCATTACTAAAAGCCCTGTTTCCGGGAGCTTTAATAATATCTTGATAATCGCTCACCGCATCTGACATTTTCTCATCAAAATCTACTGTGTAGAAAACTGACTCAAAGGGCAGTTGAACTGTTTTGCTTCCAAACTCTCCCGAAAATTCAATTATATCGGTAAATTTCTCCCAATTTTGACTAAAAAACTGAACCTCAACTTTGTTGGAATTTCCAAAATTTGGTGCTTGATGTAATTTCTGACGTATGGTGTATTTGTAGGTATTGTCCTCATTATCAATCTTTTGCAAAGAATCGAAAGAAAAATGTAAAAATCCAGCTTGAAAAATCCAAGCATCAAAAAAATCGCTTAAATCAATTCCCGAATTTTGACTCATATGCTGACAAACTTGCTGAGTATTTACAGCCTGAAAAGAGTACTCCTCCAAAAGAGATTTTAGGGCGGTAAAGAACTTTTCATCGCCCATATAATTTCTCAAAGTATGAATTACCAAAGCGCCTTTATCGTACGATGTTGTGCCATAGGTAACATTTTGAGGCATATCAGCAAGGGCAAAATATCCGCCATCGTCGTTATGTGCATTTCTTAAAACACTGTGTTGCAAATCGCGAATTTCAACCCTATAACCATCTTCATTTATATCTTCACTGGCGTATAAAATTTCCTTATAAATAGCTTCAGAATATCGGGCAAAGCCCTCGTTAATCCACATCTCCTCGGCTTTGGAGCAAGTTATAAGATTTCCGAACCAGTGGTGCGATAGTTCGTGTGCATAAAGACTTTCATAGGTGTTGTTGGAAGTTAGAGTGGCTATCGGATAGGCAATATTTGTGGCATGCTCCATGGCACCAGCATTGAAAGGCACGGTTACATATCCCACTCTATCCCATTTATAGGGTCCAAAGCGGTGAACAAAAATTTTGAAAATCGTATCTAAATTGGCAAATGTAGGATCTATTTTGTGGATATTGTTAGGCTGAGTATAAATTTCCAAAGGTATGGATTGGTCGGTTTCAATATTGTGCTTTTGAAATTCACCCACTGCGACAGAAGCCAAATATGTTGGTATTTCTTGACTCAATTTCCAATGAAAAGTTTGAGTGTTATCATCATTTTGATTTACGCCTTGCAAAACTCCACCACAAACAGCAGTATGATCCATGGAAGTGGTGATTCTGAAATCGTAGGTGGCTCTATCCACAAACTCATCAATACAAGGGTACCAAACACGTCCAAAATTGTGCGGAATTGACTCAAAACCCACTCCCAAATTGTAAGCTACATTATTGCTAAAATAAAATCCACCCCACGTGGAGGGGTCTTTTACCGGATTTCCTGAATAATATATCTTTAAAGAAATGGTATCATTTAGACCAATGGGGTCTAATAGGTTGATTTTGAGAATAGTATCATTATGACTAAAATCTGAAAGAGCTGCTTCATTAATAAAAACTGAATCTACATTCAATTTGAGTAAGTCGAGCTTTATTACTTGAATATTTGGCATTAAAGCCCTTAATGTAAGTTCAGTAAATCCATCTATTTTCTGATTTTCGAAATCTAAAATTGAGAGATTAATATCGTAGTGAAGCACATCTAAAGTATCGGATCTGCCAGGTACTTGAGCGTTTAGATTATGAAAATTTATAAGGTAAAAAAGAAAGAAAATACTTAAAATTAGGTTTCTCATTTTTATAAGATTTTATTTTTTATCATTACTCTTCCCGTGTAGTCAACTCTGGACATTAGGGGGTTTATTTTATGTTCTTGAAAATACTCGTCAACGGCTTGTCGGCAACCTTGCCAATGTCCATAATCATCTATTAGTAGAACTCCGCTTTGATTTAAAATTGGGTATAAAACATTGAGTTCATGTTTGGTGGATTCGTACCAATCGGTATCTAATCTAAGGAGTGCTATTTTACTCATTGGCAAATCGTTAGTAAGTGTATCTTCAACTTTTCCTTTAACATAAACTAAGTTTTCATCTGCGAAGCCTGTTTTTTTCATATTTTGCTTAACATCTGCCAAATCTGCCAAGCACCAAACCGACTCTTCTTTATTATTTTTTTCTTTTTCCATAAGTTTATCAGCATCGTCTCCGGCTATGGAAACATCCATTTTTGTAGGTTCCGACATTCCTTCGTAGGTATCGTATAGATAGATTTTTCTATCGCTAATATTTCTGTTTTTCAGCATTTTAGCCATAAGCATGGAGCTGCCCCCAAGCCACACTCCGCACTCCACAAAGTCGCCCTCAATATTGTTTTGCAAAACATAATTTACAGATGAATAGAGGCTGTACATTCGCTCAACGGAGGTCATGGTGTAGTCTTTACAAAGATTGTATATTTCCCAAAACTCCTCCTCTTTGATGTCGGAAAAACGTTTTTGCAAATCGTTACTGACTACCGAATAGCCCATTTTATTTAATATAAACGATAGAATTTTTTTCATTCCCAATTATGTTAATTTATTTCACAAAGGTAGTATTTTCATTAAAGCAAAATTAATTTTAGCTCTATTTTATTGAAGAAACGAAAAGTGTGAAACAGTTTTAGAAATATTTATATCTGTCCATAAATCTGTATCTATTTGAAACATATGCATTTGCGAAGTTTTCATCATAAATATTTCCCTGTTAAATTCCCAAACAACATCAGAAATTGTTGGGTTGTGTCCCACTATCATTACAGAGTTTAGCTCGTCGGGCAGTGCATATAAAAGTTTCAAATAGTCGTCTCTATTGCCGAAGTATAAAGACTTTTCAAGGCTTATTTCATGGGATATTGAAAGACCCTCTTTCAAGATTTTGGCGGTTTGCAAAGCTCGTTTAGCCGGACTTGAAATTATTCTCTGAATATCGAAATTATTTCGCTTAAGCTCATTTGCAAGTAGCTGTGCCTTTACATATCCCGTAGGGTCAATTTCCCTGTCTATATCTTTTCCAGAAGGAGAATTATATTTTGCTTGAGCATGACGAATAAAAAAAAGTGTTTTCATTGTAATTTAGTTGAATTATAATTAGTAAAAAATACAACTACTTAAAAAATAGTAAGGTGGTTGTTTACGTGTTGATTAAAAACTAATACAAAAAATTTAGGCTCGCAATTGCGAGCCTAAATTAAAATATTATTCTGATAATATTGTCGATACCGTAGTTAAATATACTATCTTTCAGCGCGTGGCTCAGCTTTATTTACTACGATGGGACGACCACTTACCTCAGTACCATTAAGCTCTTCTATAGCTTTTAATGCCTGAGCATCATCATCCATCTCTACAAAGCCGTAACCTTTGCTTCTTCCCGAAAATTTATCTTTAATAATACGTACAGAGCTAACTTCTCCGTAACCTTCAAATAATTCCTTCAATTCTGTATCATTCATACTGAATGGAAGACTTGCACAAAAAATGTTCATAAAAATTTTAATTTGTTTAGAAAAGACAAATGTAAGCAAATATATATTGCAAAACTCAAAACAGGAAAATAAATATAATATTTACTTTTTTTAGTACATACAAAAAGGGCTGTCTTTATATGTTAAAACAGCCCTTAAATATTTTTATTAGTAAAATTTTACATCTTCAATGCGTGCTTTTCAAGCATATCTTTTGCATCAACAGAACCCAAACTGGCTGCATGTTCCCAATCTTGAATTGCATCTGTGTAATATTTTAATTCAAATTCTAAATCTGCTCTAAATAACAAATATTCAATATTGTTTTTATCATACTCTAAAGCAAAATTCATTTCACGAAAAGCCTCCTTCAATTCATCCTGATCGGCATGAGACAATGCTTTATAATAATAAAATCTTGCATCTCTATGGTCCAAAGCAATGGCAATTTCTAAATTCTCAATAGATTTGTCGTTTCTACGTAAGTGAAAATTAGCAACACCTTTTAAATAATAAGCCTCTGCATTATCGGGTGAAGAATTTATAACCATCTCCAAATCCTTGATAGCTCCTTTATATTTATTTTGGGTCATTTTTTGCTTGGCACTCTCTATAAATGACTTCTCAAAATCATCTCCAAAAACAGAATTAATATTTCCTAAAAAAAGAACTAAACTTATTAAAATAACTGCTGTTTTTCTCATTTTTTATTTACAAATTTTTTCAGGTGCAAAATTACATTTTATTATAATACAAATTACATCACAAACCATTTATTTTGTTAAAAAAAGAACAAAAAGTAAAGAAAAACCATTTGAAGTCCATAAATCCAACAATTATGTGTACAAATTTATGTGATAAGTTTTGTTAAGAAAGGAAAAAGATCACACTAAACATTTAGGAGAATTAGATGTGTTGTTTGAGAAAAGTAGCCCCGGCGGGATTCAAACCCACGACCTTCAGAACCGGAATCTGACGTTCTATTCAGCTGAACTACGGGGCCAAGAAAAAGCAAAATTACAAAAATTAAAACCCATACAAAAATTATTATTCTGACAAATAAGGGAAGCTTACATAAAATTCTGTACCCCTACCCTCTTCAGAATTAAACCAAACACTGCCACCCATCGACTCTACAATATTTTTCACCATTGCTAAGCCCAAGCCTGTGCCAGAACTCTTGGTGGTGAAATTTGGATAGAAAATTTTTGGTTTCAAGTCCTCCGGAATGCCCACACCATTGTCGCTTATGCACACAAGTACACTTTGCGTCTCTTTTGTAATAGCAATATTTATTTTGCCTCCTTCAACACCTCTTAGGGCTTGTGTAGCATTTTTAATCAAATTGTTGAACACCCTAATCAACTGATTTTTGTCCCCTTCTATCAATAAACTAGAATCACTAAACTCAAAGTTTATATCAAAATCCTCCTCTTGGAACAATAAAATCACAGAGCTTATTATGGATACCAAATTCTCTTTTGAATTACTTCCTTTGGGCATCTTCGCAAAATCTGAAAATGAAGTTGCAATATCCGATAAGGTATCTATCTGCTCCACAAGCGACTGGGCAAACCTTTCCAATCTATCACCCCAATCTTCCTCCTGATTTTGCCATGCTCGCTGTAAATATTGAATATTGAGCTTCATGGGCGTAAGGGGGTTTTTTATTTCATGTGCCACCTGCTGAGCCATTTCGCGCCATGCGTAGTCACGCTCCGAACTGGCAAGCTTCTCGGCACTCAATGCCAACTCATCAACCATACGATTGTACTCCAAAATCAATTCGCCAATCTCATCTTTAGATTTCCACTCTATCTTTTTGTTCGAACCCCTAAGCTTTATTTGACCAATATTACGCTTCATCAACTCCAACGGACGAGTGATATATCTCGAAAAAATTATGGCAATAATTATGGCAATAATTATAATAAGGAAATAAACACTCAAAAAAGCAACCATAAAATTGGAAACCTCCTTATTTACATCCTCTTGTTGTGCAAAATATGGAATATTAATATAGGCTATAGTGTTACCTACATTGTTACGCAAAGGCATATACGACGACAAGTACGACTGCTTTCCGATGGTTTCGTTGTGCATAAAAATTGTCTCTCTATTGGCACGCAGTTCCAAAAAGGCTTCCGTATTGATACGCCTCGAAATTAGACCATGCTGATACATTTGCGGACGCGATGAAGAGATTAAATGACCCTGACGGTTATATAAATTAATGTCCACAAAAAGCTGACGCGATAGTTTTAATATTAAGTCATTTATCTGATCCAAACTATGCCCACCAATTTCAGATAAGTAGTTGAAATTCTGTTCCATCTGAATTAAAATTGTGTGCGATTTTTCAGCCACAATCTCCTTATTCTTCTCAATATTCATATTGAAAAAATAGAATACCGTCAAAAAACCAATTATAATAAATGAAGAAATAAGGGTGAGAATCATGGCAAACTGCAATTTCGTTTTAAAGTTTAGCATAATAAAACTTCCTCTTGTGGAGAATAGACCGGTAATTAGCAAAAAGATAATAATTAAAAAACCATAGAAGAAGATAAATAACGAGATGGGAATGGTGTTTTCAAAAACTCCGTTTATTCGTTTGCCAATAATTATGGTTTCCTTTTCGTTTGCCTTGTATATCAGATGTTTATAACCATTATTTTCAAAGTAATTTGGCTCTTTTTTATCAATATTATAGGTTGACAAATTGGTACTATAAAAGAACTTTCCATATTGACTCACCAAGTCATCATAATAATATCGGGCGTAGGAATAATTGCTAATATCAGGATTTGTGCTGGTGTTCCGCTTGTCGATAAGCAACTCTGGGTAACCAATATCATTAATATAAGATTTACTGTCTAACTCAAAAAAGATGGTAAACTCCTCTGCATTAGAGTCTTTCTGACTGCGTTTTATCTTTATGGAGCCAAAATAACTAACCATCCCTGGCTCATACGACATATACCAAATTTGATTGTTGAGCTTATAGCTGCCAAAAATATTTAATTTATTTCTGAAGTATTGATTACAATTTATATCATAATTTTCGGGCTGAATATTTAAGTTCTGATTTTGTAAACAAATGGTAATCAATATCTTATAATTATTTTGGAAGCTTCCAAAATACTTCTCAGTAATGTAATCTATAATGCGAGCTTCATTCTCTACTACATTATTAAATTGCTTAGATAAAAACTCATCATCAGGAATTTCTTTCAAAATTTCTGTCATTCTATATTCCAAAATCGGGTCATGCTCATTGGCAATTTTCATTGCCGTAAAAAGCCTTAAATCGTGCTCCCTCTGCTTGGTATAAACATTTAAAGTGATGGTTGTAAAAAGCGACGACAGCAGAATTAAAATTAAAATAGAGTTTGCAAATTTCCTCGATTTGAATATTAGGCTAAGATAGAACAACAAAAAGAGACTTAAAAGGGTCAAAAAAGAGAATTGTAATGTCTGAGTTTGGAGATAGATATAAACGGAACTTACAATAGACAAAACTGCAAAAAGGACATAGAATGTTTTAATCCTTCGTATGAAATGTTTTGCAATGATAAAAACCTTAAGAGTTACAATATAAAATATTGC
This sequence comes from Bacteroidales bacterium, assembly GCA_012522535.1. GTDB lineage: Bacteria > Bacteroidota > Bacteroidia > Bacteroidales > WCHB1-69 > JAAYKF01. Next base: position 13,372 of record JAAYKF010000003.1, on the reverse strand, counting down.
CAAAAGTATGGCAAATATCAAAAATGCTATATAGCTTAAAAGATTTAATTTGAATAAGTTTTCAGTTTCCAACAATATATTGGAGTTTAAAACCAATCCTTTGAAAGTGTTGAAAAGAAAAGCAAACAGTAATGGAATTGTGGATAATAATATGACTGCAATAAAGCAGTTTAATATCCTCCATAGTTTAGAATTTCCGGAGAATCTCTTTACTTTTATTCGGAAAAAGAAAATAAAAACAACTATAAAAACAACTATTGAATTTAAAAGAATGTCACCCAAAGAGGGTAAAAAGTCTGAAGAAGCATAGTGAACAGGGCTAAAAAGAGTGTTTTCATACATTGAAGCGGGGAAAGTAAATACAAAAGATAGCACACGAATTAAAAGTACAAAAACACAAATTCCCAAATATATCAAGGTCTTTTTAGAGCGTTTAACTCTTAGATTTTTAATATATAAATCAAAAAACAGGAGCAAAAAGACGAAGCTCATTCCTACTAACATTATGATTATGAACATATAAGCTTCATCTTTCACATCTCCATCTTTATAAATTGAGAAAAGATAATTTCCATCACTGGAAAAGATTTTATTGTCTGTTTCTGTGATAGATAATTTAACGCATGGACAAAGATTAAAACTTTTGTGAAATGTGTTACTTAAATAATTATTCTCGAAAACAAAATTATTTTTAATAAGTGATAAGACAACAATATTATCTTCAGAATTGGGGATTTTTCTGTGTTTTTGTAAATAAATCCCATTTTTCAATTGCCAAATTTCATTGTTTAATTTTAGTTTGCTAAAACTATTGGATATGGGAACAGAATTTGTTGACCAATTTCGTAAATGATCCTCCGAATAATAGTAGAAAAATATACCTTCGGCATAATAGCTAGTTATAAAATTTATGTCCGAAAAAATCTTATCAAAATTATTTTCTTCAATATTAAATTCAATTATGTCCAAAAGCTGGTTTAAGCTTTTCTCTTTTTCTCTTAACTTCTTTTCAATCTTTGTTTGAATATCTGAAATCTTATCAACCTTATTTACATAAAGTGCATATGAGATGGCTAATAGCGAAAATAGAAAGAAACCAAGCAGAAATCTAAAAGATTTGTATTTTATCTTCTGTTTTAAAAACATAAACATCTGTGTATTAATAAAATACAAACTTAAGAAAATAAAGTTTACATATAAGAGATTTAAATTATTTTTTTGACCAATTATATGCAAAAATTATTGCACACCTAAAACGTTTTAGATTATCGCAAAACACAACCAACTGATTATCAGCGGTTTATGGACTTGGCATTTTGCTATAATCAGGATAAATCGAAAAAGGTAATTTTTTTTTTGTAAATCATCAATATAAGATGAATATCAGCAACTTAGCTAAATGTTTCACGTGAAACATTACTATCTGCCAAAATATAGAAGTAAAACTGAAATATCTGCGGGGCTGACTCCACTTAACCTTGAAGCTTGACCAATATTTTGAGGACGATGCTTGGATAAACGCTCTCTCCCCTCCATAGAAATGGATTTTAAAGAAAAGTAATCGAAGTTTTCTGGAATGGCAATATGCTCAAATTTCAAAATCTTTTGAGCCATTTCCATCTCTTTTTCAATATAAACTTTATACTTAATTCTTATTTCTGCCTCTTCAATCTCCTCTTCCGAAAAGCCATTCTCCAAAATATAATCTTTAAGGACAGCAACATGTTTTGATATAGAATTAATGCTAAGCTGAGGTCGTAACACCAACTTGTAAAGTCTATCTTTTTGATTTAAAACACTAGTTCCAATTTCACTTAAATAAGTTTCAACCTCTTTAGGCTCTACCGAATTATTTTCTAAAAACTTGATTATTTTATCTACATTGGCATATTTATTTTCAATTGACAAATATCTATCTTCATCAATTGTTCCCAATTCATAGGCATATTTATACAAACGTTCGTCGGCATTGCTGTGACGAAGAAGTATCCTATTTTCAGCCCTTGAAGTGAACATCCTATATGGTTCATCAACGCCCTTTGATACAATATCATCTATTAATACGCCCAAATAAGCTTCTGTTCTTTTAAGTACAAACTCTGGCTTTGATTGCTGCTTTAAAGATGCATTTATACCAGCCAGCAACCCCTGACCTGCCGCCTCTTCGTATCCAGTTGTTCCATTAATTTGACCAGCAAAATATAGATTCTCCACCAACTTGGTCTCTAAAGTATATTTCAATTGTGTAGGATCGAAATAGTCGTATTCTATGGCATAACCGGGTTTTACTATTTTGGCTTTCTCAAATCCTTTAATCTTTCTTAAAGCAGTAAATTGGACATCAATGGGTAATGATGAAGAAAAACCGTTTATATAATATTCCGTAGTATTTTTACCTTCTGGCTCAACAAAAAGTTGATGTCTATCCCTATGACTAAATCTCTCAATTTTGTCTTCAATTGATGGACAATATCTTGGACCAACACCCTCAATACGTCCGCTAAACATCGGAGACTCGTCAAAACCTGTTCGTAGAATATTATGAACTTCTAAACTGGTATAAGCTATCCAACAGCTTTTTTGCTCTTGAACTTTTGAAGTCTCAGTAAAAGAAAACTTCTCGGGATGCTCATCTCCTTTTTGCTCTTCTAAAACAGAAAAATCTATACTGCGACCATCTACCCTAACAGGTGTTCCAGTTTTAAGTCTTTTTACTGTAAAGCCTCTCTCTAACAAATTATCAGACAAGTGCAAACTTGCCTGCTCCCCTATCCTACCGCCTTCGTAATTTACCGAACCAATATGAATTTTTCCTTTCAAGAAAGTACCATTAGTTAAAATTATAGAATTGGCAAAAAACTCTAAGCCAGTTTGCGTAATTACTGCTTTTACAACATTATCCTCTATAATCAAGTTTACAACATCATCTTGCCAAAGCGAAAGATTTTCTGTATTTTCCAAAACTTGTTTCCAATCAAGAGAGTAGTTAGCTCTTTCAATTTGTGCTCTTGGGCTCCACATTGCAGGTCCTTTCGACCTATTGAGCATTCTAAACTGAATGGTGTTTTTATCCGAAATAATGGCACTCATCCCACCAAGGGCATCAATTTCTCTCAAAATCTGTCCTTTGGCTACTCCACCCATGGCTGGGTTGCACGACATCTGTGCAATAGTATTTAAGTTTTGGGTTATCAATAAAGTGTTTGACCCCATTTTTGCAGAAATATAAGCAGCTTCACATCCTGCATGTCCTGCACCTACAACTATAGTATCAAATTTTTCAAACATAATATTGTTTCACGTGAAACACAGGACATAATATCCTGTATATTAAACAATTAGAACAATTCAAGAAAGTTATTTTCCATTGCTCTCATGGATTTTTCATCCTCCTTTGTTAAATCATCATAACCCATCAAATGAAGAATGCCATGTATAATAACACGGTTTAATTCTCTTTCAAAAGACTCGTTATAAGAGACTGAATTTTCTTTTACTCTATCAACGCTAATAAACAAATCTCCACTTATAACATCCCCCTCACAATTATTAAAAGTAATAATGTCCGTATAGAAATCATGATTCAAATACTCTTTATTTATATCCAATAAATATTCATCATCGGTGAAAATAATATTTAACTCACCCAATTTAAAAGAATGAATTTTTAGAACTTCAAGAATCCATGCTCGACGCTTCATAATTTTGTCGAGTTTGAAATCTGTATTTTCGTAGAAAAAAGAAATCTTATTGGACATTTTGCTTTTTACTAATTTGTAAATGCTTTGATTTTTCAGCTAAAATTGCCTCTCTCCTCTTTTCGCTTAAACGCATTTGCTCGAAAAGAACTAAATCGAAGTCAAGTTTTATTGATTGACCATTATTATACAATTCTACTTTATCAGCCAATTTTGTGATAATTTGCAAATCACTACTGGCACTAAATCCTGTATTTGAATGGGTAATACTTATGGAAAAAATATTATCTACAAGAGTCGAATTTATGATTATATCATTCTGCTGCGACTTGTTTAAATCTAACTTTATAGCATTTTCAACAGCTTCGTCTAAAACTACTAATAAAGAAGCAAACATCTCCCTATCAATTTGAAAATTGTCCATTAGCTGCTCTACAATATTATCCAAAACTTGTAGAGAATTGTTTTCAGATTTTAATATTATTTCCATATGGCAAGTATATTTAATTCTCAAAATTAAGAAAATAATCCGAAACTTTGTCTTTATAGTATTTTTTTAATTTTATGGGATTCTGTTTTAAGAGTTCTTGCTGGTTTAATTTGTATTTTTCAATAATCTCAAGCATATCCATGTTGTTGGGTACAAAGTCTTCTGCTTCACGAGATTTACGCTTCTCTTCCTTCTCTCTTTCTATTTCAGCTTTCTCAGATTCCAAAAGTCTGGTTTGAATATTTCTAAGTCTATTTATGGTTGTTGGATTGATATTTCTATTGAGAATATCTCTCTCTATCTGATTCATCTCTTTTAAAATTCTATCCAATTTTCCATCCATGCCAGCAGCTGCACCCTCATCTTTTAAACCTTCTAAATAGTCTTGTAACATTTTCCTAATTGCCTCTTGCTGGGCAGCTAAACGTGCCAATTCCTCACTCATCTGGGAACCCTGACCTTCGCTAATCTTTTCTCCAGCACTTTTAATCATCTCACTTAGCTGTTCTTGGAGTTTATTAATATCTGGGAGTTGAGGTTTGCCTTTTTTCTTTTTTGACTTTCCTGTGCTATCACACTGATTATCACTGTTTTGTTTATCTTTTGAAGAGGATGAACTACTGCTCTGTTGCATACGCATATTCTTTAAAGATTCAGCTAACATCAAGGCTAAATTATTGGTGGAAGTCATTATAAATTGTTGACGCCTACCAGCTTCACCAATTTTCTTATCCAACATTATATCCACCAAACCACTCAAATTCTGACTTATTAAATTATACTCCTTAAGAACATAATTTCTCACCTGCGGTTGTCGTTTAGCTAATGATTTTAGAGTATCACCAATTATATAATATTGATTTTCAATATGTTGCTGTTCTTTGACTAAAGTGTTGAATTTAGGGTCTATAAGTTTAATTCTTTTAATATCTTTCATCAACTCCTCTTGCATAAAACTTATATTTATAAGGTTTTTAAGCAACTCTCTAACTGCTTCAATATCTTCCGCAAGATTATCGTCTGCCATATCATCGCGATTTTCCTCCATTTTATTTAATAAATCTTGCATCTTTTCTTGAGTACTTTTCTGATTTTGCCCAGCTTTATTAAGCTTATTATCCTCCAAGTTTTCAATGGAATTTTCCAATGATTCATCTATTTCGCTCTGCTCCTGTTGAGTATCCATTAAATTATTAGGACGCTCCATGCTTTTATTGAGCTTTTCAAGCTGATTAATATCCTTTTTAAGCGACTCAAATTGCTTTTGAATATCTTTCTGCTTTTCTAAATTGTTCTGAACATTTTCTTTTGTATTTACCTCTTTATTCAAATCTTTTTGCTGCTCATTTATATCTTTTAATTTGTCAATAATTTCATCTAATTTATCTTCAAATTGTTGTTGCTTCATATCTTCGGCACTCATCTCCATTGTATTTTTCATAAAATCATTTCTCTCTTTGATTTTATCAATTTGGTCGCGAAGTTTATCAATTTTGTCCTCTTTAAGCATATTTTCCAATTCTTCCAAAATAGATTTCATCTCCTCTTCAAGGGTCTCTTTTAACATCTTTTCAGTGGATTTCTGTTCATCGCTTTTGAGCTGTTCCAATGGATTTTGATCCATTTGGCTATTTAGCTTATCGGTTTTTTCTTTAAGCTCTTCATAGCGTTTTTGAAGTTCTTCAATTTTCTTTTGAGTTTTCCAATCTTTTTTTGTTTCTGTTTTTAGGAAATTTTTCAAGTCTTCAAGCTCCTTTTCCAATTCGTCAGCTTCCTTAGACATTTCCGAGAGAGAACTTATATTTTCATCCTTTTGTTTTTCCAACTCTTTTTGCTTCTCTTCTAAAGTTTTAAATATAAAACTATGTTTTTGAGAAACTGATTTTTTGAACAACCTAATTCTATCATTATCAAACACTTCTGCATAAATATCAACGCGTCGTGGAAGAGTATCAACATAATTTAAAAGATTTATTATTTCACTTAAATTATACATCAAAGAGTTATTTTCCACTGGAATTGGAACTGTATAAGTCTCTGTTTTATCATCATTTTCATCTTCAAAAATATCAAATATCAAATTTAGTTTAGTCAATCCATAATCATCATTAGCTTGTCCTAAAAGATAAATTACATTATCATAAAGTGAATCCTGATAAGCCATAAGATTGATTTTTGGATACTCATCATCAATAACTTTCACAAAAATTTCAAGCGAATCTATAAAACTATTGGTGTTATTGTGAGCAGTAAAAAACAAATCTATATTCTCAATAAAAATTGATTTATGGGTATAAACATTATTGTTTTTTTGAATTTCTACGTTTTTATCCAAGTCATTCAAGACAAATTTATCAGCATTATCTGCCAATATTTCAAATCGAATATTGGTGCCAAAAGGTACACTAATATTATTTATATTCTCCTCCACCTCATTTTCTCTTTGCAAATAATCTGGATAACTTAAGTACATTTTATAATGTAAAATTTTGGCTTTATCTATAATGTTTATGGTGTGAATTTGAGAAATATATTCATCGGTTTCTATGGTAAAGTCAATATTCTCGCGAATATTTATAAATTCGTAAGTGAATTTATTATTTTTCACTTTTTTGAATTTATTTAATTTATTATTTGATCGTATAAAAATTTCGCTTGGATATTTTTCTCCCTTCAATTCAATTTCAAGGCTAAAGTTTTCATTTCTATAAACTTCAAAATTATCATTTATAATTTCTATGCTATAAGATAATGGTTTTTGATATTTTGTAGTGATATCTATGGTTCTGTCCAAGGCACTTTTATACTCCTTTGAAAACAATGGAATTAAAAATATTAAAAGCGAAATAAGTAATAAATATAGCGAGCGTCTTCGTCTTTTTCTGGTATGTTTAACATACTCAGTATCTTGCAATTCAAGGTTTAATTTTTCGCTTTTTTCATCAATTGCTGAATTTATTAAATCGTTGGAATAATATGTAACTCCTTGTAGTTCAAATAGTTGAAAAGTATTTTGTATTATTTCAAATATTCTGAAATTGGATTTGATTTTTTTTGATTTATATATTTTTTTCTTTTTGAAATAGATATAATTATCAACAAAATAGAAAACAGCACTAATGAAAAATAGTATAAAAAAGGTGATTTTTATACTTGGAGAAAGATATAAAAAAAGCTCAAGATTTATTATTAAGAAAAATAATAGTGCATAGATTAAGATTCCTTTTGCAATATTAAAATAAAAGGGATAAAGTCTTACTTTTTTTTCTGCACTATAAAACTCTTTAATAAATGATTTCTTCTTCACTCTATTTCAACCTGTTATTAATGTAATTGTTTACCTTTTCTTGATATTTTGGTTTATTATTCAGCATAATTAAGATACGTTCTAAGAAAGTTTTTTCTTTTTTGAATTTTAAATTTAATAGATATTCAGACATTTTTATGTTTGCCGGACACACTGTTTCGCAAGCTTTACAGCTGGTACATAAAGGTTCGGAAACCATATTTTTTTCCATTATTTGTCGTTTAATATCTTCAATGGGATAAAAATCGGGTATTACTTTGGAAATTGGGCATACAGTTTGACACAAATTACAATCAATGCAATAATATAATTTTCGATAATCTAAATTTTTCAAAAACTTCTCATCTATTGATGTAAAAGAAAACACCAATCTATATCTCGATTTACTTGTGTTTAAATTTATAATTTGATAGGAAGAATTTATGGGCTTATAATTCAATATTTCAAAAAATTCATTCATAGAAAGCAATATATTTCGTGGCGAAATAAAAAAAGTATTATCCTTTTTATTCAGTTCATCACCCATATATATTATTATATTGCCTTCAACAACATAATAAACACTCTTTTCTTTAAATAGTATCGAATCCAATTTACTTGAATCGGAAAACCATTGAAGCTCATGCTTACTATTTTTTACATTTTTATCAATCTCCAAAAGATATTCATTCAAAAGATTGATTATTTTTTTCTTAGAACTAAGAATAATACTATTCATTATCAATTTTATTTATTCTATTTTGATGTCTTCCACCCTCAAAGATAGTATTTAAAAATGCATCTACAATTTCTTCAGCCATAAGCGTAGTAACATATTTACCTGGCATACATAAAATATTTGCATTATTGTGAGCTTTTGCAAGGCTTGCCATTTCAGCATTCCAGCAGAGTGCTGCTCTAATTTTTTTGTGTTTATTTGCTGTCATACAAATACCATTTCCTGAGCCACAAATTAATATTCCCAAACCCTCGTCGTTGGCAACATGTTTTGCTACTTTATGAGCAAAATCGGGATAATCTACACTTTCGTATGAAAAAGCACCCTTGTCAATTACCTCTATTTTTCTATTTTCAAGCAATTGTTTCACAAATTCCTTAATTGCAAAACCTGCATGATCTGAACCTAAATATATCTTCATCTCTTTTTTCTACAAAATTAATGGTTTTTGTTCATAATTAGTGAATAAAGCGTGAATAGATTGTTGATAAATGTTGAAAAATATTTAAAATGTAGAAAGTTTGAAAAAAAGCACTTACATTTGTTGAAAACTTGCTATTTATGAACAAAATATCAAGTATTTACTTTTACTAAAAATATCAAATATATCAAAAACAATAAAAAATAATTCAGTTAATAAAAAGGAGTTTTAATTTATATATCAGTACGTTATAAAAAACAAAATAGTTGACAAGTAGTTGATAAAACACATACTTATTAAAAAGCAATTATTTTCGTATAAAAATATACACTAATTCACAGCATATAATAACAATAATACTTTTTTTAAAATGAAAAATAATAATATTATTAATGAAATAGAATTGTTGAAAAAAGAAAAAAATGCAATAATTTTAGCTCATTATTACGTAGTACCAGAAGTTCAAGAAGTGGCAGATTTTGTTGGCGACAGCTTAGCTTTGGCACATTTTGCACAAAATGTTGAAGCAGATATAATAGTTTTTGCTGGTGTAAACTTTATGGCAGAAACAGCAAAAATATTAAACCACGACAAAAAAGTGTTAGTTCCAGATTTGGAATCTCACTGTTCATTGGCAGATTCGTATCCGGCAGAAGATTTTGAGAAATTTCTTAAAAAACATCCCGACCACAAAGTAATCTCATACATAAATTGTAGTGCCGATATTAAAGCATTATCAACAGTTATTTGCACATCCAGCAATGCAGTTGATGTGGTTGAATCTTTTCCAAAAGAGCAAAAGTTGATATTTGCTCCCGATAAAAATTTGGGTAGCTACATAAATAGTAAAACTGGCAGAGAAATGGTGCTTTGGGATGGTGCTTGCCATGTTCATGATAGATTAAATTCTGATAGATTGTTGGAATTGGTTCAAGAACATCCAGATGCAAAAGTTATTGCACACCCCGAATGTAAAGATGTTATTTTGAATTTTGCAGAATTTATAGGTTCCACAAAAGCAATGTTGGAATATACACAAAAAGATGAATCGCAAAAATATATAGTTGCCACCGAAACTGGTATTATATATCAAATGCAAAAAGCATCGCCCAATAAAGAATTTATAGTTTTGCCTTCGGACGAAAATTGTAATTGCAACGATTGTCCATACATGAAACTAAACTCTTTGGAAAAAATTGTCGACTGCTTGAAAAATGAGACAAATGAGTTAAATTTGGATTATGAATTGATGGAAAAAGCAAAACTTCCACTTTTGAGAATGTTTGATATCTCGTTTAAAACTAAATAATCTTATATGAAAAAACTTCTAAATCTGTCTATATTCATTTTTCTAAGTTTATCGCTAATATGCCAAACCATAGATCCTAATGGTTATAATATTTTTTATCACGCCAATGGCGTAAAATCCAGTGAAGGTTATCTAAAAGACGGAAAACCAGATGCTTACTGGAAAAGCTATAACGAAAATGGTGTTTTGGTTTCGGAGGGAAATAGAAAAGATGGACTTTTGGATGGAGAGTGGAAATTCTACAATTCTGAAGGTGAATTATATATGTCGTTGAATTATAAAAACGACAAAAAAGATGGAATTAAAACCACTTTTAAACCCAATGGAGATAGAATTTTAGAAAGTTTTATAGATGATTTAAAACAAGGAAACGAAAAGCATTTCGATAAAGATAATCATCTAATAAAAGAAATTCCTTTTGTTGATGGGGTGGAGGAGGGCATAGCAAAAGAGTATGATTCCGAAGGTACAATAATTTCTATTTTAGAATATAAAAGAGGTTATATTCTTCGCCGCGAACATATAAATAGAAAAGATCAAAGTGGATTTAAACAAGGTTTGTGGAAGATTTTTTATGCCAATGATATTCTCAAGGAAGAGGGTTTTTATTTGAATGATAAAAAAGATGGTTTTTTCAAATATTATGATGAAGAGGGCAATTTGATAAGTTTAGAAAAATATAATAATGGCGAAATAGTTGAGGGTGTTGAGGAGACGAGAGTTTTGGAAACACGTGTTGACTATTACAAAAATGGTCGTCAAAAGGTAATTCAAACTTACTACCAAGGAAAACCTCACGGTGTAAGACGCGAATATTCGCCAAAAGGCGAAGTTATAGAGAGTTATCTCTTTTATGAGGGTGAACTTTTGGGAATTGGGATAATCGATTTAGATGGCAAAAAACAGGGACCTTGGAAAGAGCTATATAAGAGAAATGTTTTAAAAGCAGAAGGAAATTATGTGGATTCCAGACCTGTTGGAAAGTGGAAATATTATTTACCCAATGGACAATTAGAAATAGAGGGAACATATGATAATCAGGGGCGTAGAGTAGGGGAATGGTTTTGGTATTACGAAAATTCTAAGCCACTTCGCGAAGCAAACTATGAGTTGGGAAAATTGGAGGGAGAGTTTGTGGAGTATGACGAAGATGGAAATGTTTTGTCGAAAGGAGTTTACCAAGATAATGAACAAGAGGGTAATTGGACAGAAGTGCATGGCGATTTTGTGGAAGAGGGAAAATATTTCGAAGGCTTAAGAAATGGAGCTTGGAAAGGAACTTATAAAAACGGAAATAAATCGTACGAAACCACTTTTAATGATGACAATCCCGATGGTTCATACAAATCGTATTGGTTTAATGGAAAATTAAAAGAGTCGGGAAGATATATCCTTGGTCGCAAGCATGGAGTATGGCAATATTTTGACGAAAGTGGCGAAATGTTTTTGCGTGTTACCTATCGCAAAGGCGTTGAAATAAGCTACGACAGCACAAAAATTATTCCCGAATTGCCCGAAACTTTGGAAGATTAGTTGAGGATTTTTATATTATTAAAACTCAATTTTAAAATCAAATAAGGATAGCAAAAACAAACTGCAAGTATATTTTAATAATTTTATTAAAATATACTTGCAGTTTGTTGTAATATTATTTAATATTGCAAGGTAATATAATTGAAACCAAATAAAATTGAATGAGATAAATTAAATTAGTATAAAATATTGCGTTTGCTACGCTACCTGTAACCGAAAAGTCCAAATTTAGGGAACAACAGGGAAGTTTAGTTAAATGCTCACGCTATGGCGTGGGCTTTTGCTTTACTCTGTTGTTCAGGGCTTGGACTCCCTCGGTTACGAGTAAGCAATTGTCCCACGTTTTTTTATTTTTGGGACTATGCAAAGGCACAAAACTTTAAAGTCCAAATGAAAAGAAAAAAAGCAAATAAAAAATTACCACCTAAAGTGCCTCCGTGACGCAGAATAGTAATTCAAAAAAAAGGAGTCCAGAAACCAGTAAAAACGGGGCGATATTCGAAAAGTCACACGAATAATAAAAATTATAAATTTAAACTTTTAAAAATGAAAAAAAATAAAATTTTATTAATGGGAGTTTTTTTTGCTATTATAGCAATATTTGCTGGATGTAAAAAAGATATGTCTGAATATTTAAAACATGAAGATTTATATGGTTATGCCACTAATTCAACAGTATATGACAATCAACCAAAAGTATTCTCACAAAATATAACTTTTAATGCTGGCTTTACGTTTGCAACTTATAGCGGAATAACGCCTTATTTTGAAAGAGGTGATGTGGTATTAACATATTATCTATATGAAAAATTAGGAGGCGAGCAGTTTTGGGTAGCTCTTCCATTTAAAGAAGATTATTATGATATAAATTGGTTTGCAGAGTTTTCAGACAACAATGGTTTAATGTATATAAATGCTGAAAAATCCGATGGTAGTTCGCCATTCAACTCTTCACATACAAGAGGATTTAAGTTTGTTTTGATTAGATCTAAAATAATATATACTAACCCAAACGTAGATTTTACCGATTATGAAGAAGTATCTAAAGCTTTTAATTTAGTAGATAAACAAGAAGAAATCTTTTAAAAACAAAGTATTATGAAAAGAATATTTTTTACAATAATAGCATTATTAGCTATAAATAATATAGTGTTTTCGCAGGATATAATAACTAAAAAATCAGGCGAAGATATTCAAACAAAGGTTTTAGAAATAAGCCATTCTGAAGTTAAATATAAACTTTATAGCAATCAAGAAGGTCCAACATATACTTTATTAAAATCTGATATTTTAATGGTGCGGTATGAAAATGGAACAAAAGATATTTTTGATGAAGTAAAAGAATCAAACCCTATTTCAACCTCAACCTCAACTTCTTCAGCGGAAGATATGAGAATGAAAGGGCAAATAGATTCTAAATTGAACTATAAAGGAAGAAGGTCAGGAGCTGGTTGGACTTCTGCCATAACTATTTTAACTTCACCAGTGCTTGGTGTTATTCCAGCAGCAGTTTTTTCCTCTATTGAACCGTCAGAGAAAAACTTAAATTTCCCAGATGCAGAGTTGATGAAAAACTATGACTATAATCAGGCATATGTAAAAGAGGCTCACAAAGCAAAAAAGAAAAAAGTATGGATAAGCTATGCAGGTAGTTCTGCTACTTGGTTATTACTACTATTTTTATTGTAATATTGAAAATAAAGAACAAAAGAAGCAAAATTTATTTCTGAATTTTGCTTCTTTTATTTTTTACCATATCGTAACTTATTCCCAAACCCTAACAAAAATTAGGTAATTATCATAAAAAAAATCGAATAAAGCTTGTTTATTCGGTTTTTTTGTGTTTACTTTGCACTACCTAATTAGGTATATATGAAAAAGAAATCAAAACATCCG
>JAAYKF010000047.1 GCA_012522535.1 Bacteroidales bacterium | reverse complement strand
GTCAATTTTGGTGCGAATGGCGGTAATATTACTGTTAAAGCCAACAACGAATGTGGGTCAAGTGCCGAAAAATCACTTAGCATTGCACTTAAATCTGCTCCCAGTCAGCCTTCCGTAATTTCTGGTCCAAATGCCTTTTTGTTGGGACAAACTGGTGTTGAATATTCTGTTACAAATGTGTCTGGTGTTGCATATAATTGGTCATATTCTGGAACAGGCGAAACAATAACAAGCGGACAAGGTACGCACTCTATTTCTGTTAATTATTCTTCGATAGCCACAGCAGGTACATGGATACTAACCCCATCTAATGAATGTGGTATCGGAGTGCCAGTTACAAAAGATATTACCATTGCAGTACCCGAAATTAAATTAGGTGATTACTACCAAGGGGGAATAGTTTTTTACGTTGAAGGTGAAATAGGAAATCAAAAGGGACTTATTATGGCTCTGCAAAATGTAGATAGTTGTAGATATGCAACTGGAGGTACAACAATTGGATCTGACAGCGAAGATGATGGGTTATTTAATACTAATAAGATGATTGAAGTTCAACCCACAACAGCAGATGCTGCCTTAGCATGTAGAAATTATGGTGGAGGTGGATATAACGACTGGTATTTACCTGCTAAAAATGAATTTCAGAAATTTTTAGATAATTCAAATATTGTAAATGATAGCATTGCAACAAATGGTGGTATTCTCATTGTTTTAAGTAGTGGCTCTCCAAGTCTGTTTTATTGGACTAGTACAGAAACGGCTATAGGAACTGCTTATTGCTATCTTACTATAAATCAATCTTTTATTACTTATGGGAAACCTATTGCAGGATTAGTTCGTCCCATCCGTAGGTTTGAATACTAAGAATTAGTATTTACAAACTCCCTTGCTTTTTCCAATGCCTTTTCTATTCCGTTAGGATTTTTTCCACCTGCTGTGGCAAAGAATTTTTGTCCGCCACCACCACCATTTATCTCCTTGGCAAATTCTCTTATCAACGCAGAAGCATCCCACGACTTACTTTCGACCAATTCATCACTTATAATCAGCGACAGATTAACTTTATCGGCTTGTGCATTGGCAATTATGGCGAAAACAGAATCGTTTTTCTTCTTTAAATCAAAAAGCAGGTCTTTTATTGTACCCAGCTGCATATCAAGCTTTTGTGCAATAAAGCTAACTCCATTTATTGTTTCAGCATTTTTGATTAAGTCTTCAGAAACTTGCATAGCCTTTTCGCGAAGCAAAGTATCAAGTTGTTTTTGGTTTTTACTATTCTCTTCCAAAAGTTGTTCTATGGCTTTGATTATATCCCTTGGGTTTTTTAGAAGTTCTTCCGCCTTTTTAAGTCGCAACTCTTTTTCTTTGTAATATTCAATCGCACTTGTGGAACTAATGGCTTCAATCCTACGAACACCGGCCGCAATGGCACCTTCGGAAACTATTTTGAAAAGTCCAATTTGAGAGGTGTTTTCAACGTGAGTACCTCCACACAATTCGGTGGAAAATTCGGGGTCAAATTGAATTACTCTAACATTATCGCCATATTTTTCGCCAAATAGGGCAATGGCTCCCATCTCCACAGCTTTATCCATGCTCATTCCACGAAATTCACCAGTATCAATGCTTTCGCGGATTTTTTCGTTCACCATGTTTTCAATTTGCTCAATCTCTTCATCTGTCAATTTGGAGAAATGCGAAAAGTCGAAACGCAAACGATCGGCATTTACCAATGAACCTTTTTGCTCCACATGTGTGCCCAAAACTTTTCTCAAAGCCGAGTGCAATAGGTGAGTAGCCGAGTGGTTGTTTTGTGTCAAATTTCGTTTTTCAACGTCAACTTTCAAAACAAAATCATCATTCAAATCTTTTGGCAATTTTTCACTTATGTGAATATTCAAATTGTTTTCACTCTTAGTATCTGTAATTAAAATCTTTTCACCAGTACGACTGTTGATGGCGTAGCCGGTGTCGCCAACCTGACCGCCAGCCTCTGCATAAAAGGGGGATTTTTCAAATATTAATTGATATTTTACCTTGTCTTTTACTTTTGTTTTGCGATACTTCTGAAGTTTAGAAGTGGTTTCCAACTCTTCATATCCAGTAAAAACAGGTTCAATTTTTATATCCGAAATGTTTACCCAATCTTCGGTTTCTATGCTGGCAGCTTGTCGAGAGCGTGTTTTTTGCTCTTCCAAACCTTTTTCAAAGCCCTCCATATCAACCTTATAGCCTCTTTCCGAAGCTATTAATTGAGTTAAATCTATGGGGAAACCGAAAGTGTCAAACAGTTCAAAAGCAAAATCACCTTCAATTGTTTTGCCCGATTTATTACTGCTAATATATCTGTCAAATTTTTGAATGCCGTGTGCCAATGTTTTTAAGAAAGCGTTTTCCTCTTCTTGAACAACTTTAGAAATTAGGTCTTCCTGCTTTTTCAATTCTGGGAAATGTGAACCCATTTGCTCCACAAGAATTGGAATTAAGTTGTACATAAAAGCTTGGTTGAAGCCCAAGAAAGTGTATCCATATCTAATGGCTCTTCTCAAAATTCGTCTGATAACATAACCAGCACCACCGTTTGAAGGCAGTTGTCCGTCGGCAATGGCAAAGCTGATAGCTCTAATGTGGTCAGAAATTACGCGAACTGCAATATCTTTATCCTCATTTGTCGAATATTTATATGATGCCATTTGCGAAACAGCTTGAATTAGTGGCTGAAAAACATCGGTGTCGTAGTTTGATTGTTTGCCTTGCAAAATCATGCACAAACGCTCAAAGCCCATTCCGGTGTCAACATGCTTTGCTGTTAGTGGCTCAAGAACTCCACTGAAATTCCGATTATATTGTATAAAAACTAAATTCCAAATTTCAATTACTTGTGGATGGTCTTTATTTACAAGTTCTTTTCCGTTAAGTTTTTTTCTCTCTTCATCATTACGAATATCGACATGAATTTCGGAGCATGGACCACAAGGACCTGTTTCGCCCATTTCCCAGAAGTTGTCTTTTTTTGAGCCGTATAAAATTCTATCTTCTCCAACAATTTTTTTCCAATAGTCGTAAGCTTCCTGGTCGGGTTCTTGGTTATCGGCTTTGTCGCCACCAAAAACTGTAACATACATTCTGTCGGCATCAATTCCATATACTTTGTTCAAAAGTTCCCATCCCCATTCTATGGCTTCTTTTTTGAAATAATCGCCAAACGACCAGTTGCCAAGCATCTCGAACATTGTGTGATGATAGGTGTCGTGCCCAACCTCCTCCAAATCATTGTGTTTACCCGAAACTCTTAAACATTTTTGAGAATTAGCAACTCTAGGACTTTTGATAGGTGCGTGACCCAAAAATATATCTTTAAACTGATTCATACCAGCATTAGTAAACATCAATGTTGGGTCGTTTTTTATAACCATAGGTGCCGATGGCACTATTTGGTGTTGTTTCGATTTGAAAAAATCTAAAAAAGTCTTACGGATTTCGTTAGCGTTCATACTATAATTTAAAATATTTAAAGTGCAAAATTACAAAATCATATGTAAATAAAGCCCAAACAGACTTAATTTTGTTTTGAGATGGAGAAAATGTGCGAAATTTTCTTTTTTCTATCTGTAGAAACTTAGTTTGTTAGGTATAATCGCTGTCGGCATTAGGTAGCAGTATATTTTTTATTGACGATTTCTTTTAAAAATAATTTTCCACTGCAAATTTGAACTGATTTATAAATATTTGTTTGAATGCAGATATGTTATTCTGCTCGTAAAACAACAACATTGCTTTTTTATAATCAATGGAATCCACAGTGCGAAACGAAATTGGACAGTATTTATTAGCCATTAAAAGTGCATTTGCTGTTATTCTTGCCATACGTTTATTGCCATCCGTAAAAGCTTGTATATACGAAAACAATACCAAAGCAAATAGTGCTTTTTCAAAAACATTATCTCGATTGTTTATTAAATCGCAAGTTTGTTGTAAGGCTTCTCGTATTTGAAATTCGTTTTCAAGCGGGCGGTAATTAGTTCCTGTTATACCCACTCTTCTCGTTCTTATATTTCTATCAATACCCAATTCTTTAATTAAAATACTATGTAAATCCTCCATTTTTGCGATGCTTAATGAAAGAAAATAATCAGGATTGGCAACAACAAAGTCGATGGCGTCTTTATGATTCAAAAGCATAATCGCTTCATCTTTTGTTTTCCCTTCTGCTGTATGTTTGTCTTTCAAAAGACGCTCGGTTTCGAGTAGTGAGTATGTATTTCCTTCGATTTGTGAAGATTTCCAACTCAAATCAATAGCTAATCGCTCCATGTCTTTCTGATATTCAAACGATGAAAGTTGAGCAATGTTTTTAGAAAAATTATTTTGCAAATCATCTAATAAAACTAATTCTTGAGAGGTGAAAAGTGATGCATTTTGTAAAGTTTCGGGGATAAGCGAAAAATTGTAAGTTGTCAAAATCTCCCTTTCGTCAATTTCTTTACTAAAATAATCGTCTATATCTATGGGATAGAAAAGATTTAGAGTCGACGAAAGAGTATAGCGACTGTTCTTTGCATTTCCTAGTTTTATTATATAGTTTTCATTTAATAACTTCGATAAATTACGTTTCACAGTAGCATAGCTAACAACAGAATTTAAGCCCTCAAAAATCTCCTTTGAAGAGGAATTCGGTTTGTTTTTTAGATAATTTAATATCAATTTTTGTGTTTTCATTTTTCAGAATTTATTCAGCTCACAAAGATATTGATTTCTTGTCAAAAAAGCACAATATTGAGCTGAATATGACCTATTATTGAGCCGAATGTTTTTTTGGGACTAGAAACTGGCAGTTATAATAATAAAGCAACCCAAGATGTTTTGTTGTTTTATGGTGATTAGTGCCAGTGATTTGTAGTGCGTTCAACGTTTGACTATATTGTGCAAATTTGCCAATGACAGTGCCTTAAAGCTTTTATCTAAGCTGTTTTTGACACCTCTGCTAAGCTGATGTTATGATATGTGCGGGCTATTTTAATCGTTTTATTTCAGTTTTTATTTGATCAATTACGTCAATGTTGAATATCTTCTTTTTTCCTCCCACTTTTGTTGAGTAAACAAAGAATACTTTTCCTCCGAATTTTTTTTCAAATTTTTCGTGATTAACCTTGTGCATTTCAATCCATTGATATTGGTTTAAAGACAGACCAGAGTCAATTGGTTTAATCTGGATTCCAATATGCTTTTCCCCAACTTTAATAAAAAAATCAACACTATATGTTCTGTCCCAATTATCTGGTGCGGGTTCTATTTTTATTCCAATTGCTCCCTCTAATTGTCCGTAAATAGTTTCAATTTCTGTTCTATACCCGTCATAAGTTCTACGAAGCACCAAATTATATGCATATTCTATACATTCTTCTTCTGTTATAGAAGCTAATTCACTTTGTACAACTTCTGATAACTTAATGTATAAACTTTGCCCTAACGAAGTAATATATTCACGAGTGATTTTTATTCCATTTTTTTTCTTTTGTTTACCTTTAGTGAAATAATACTCTTCCCATTCTTTATAATCATTGGGTGCACAATCCCTAATTAACTCGGCTAATGCACCTACGCTATAAGCTTTATTGAGACCCCATCGATTGAAAGCATAGTTTAAAAGTGTTTCATGTTTGAATTTATAACCTTCTCCTTCTGTTTTTGTACAATACTCTCTATCCATTGATAAGTGTGTTAAATTTTGTTTTGTATTTAAAGTCTATTGAATTATCAACCAATACTAAGTTTTCTTTCAATAAATGAGCATTAATGAAAGTTTTGTTTTCGAGATAGAGATAGACCATTAAGTTGTTGTCGTTGTCGTGTTTCACTACATCATATTTCAAAAATACTTTTTTTCCACGAACTTTATTGATTAAATATTCAATTGCTTCTCCATTGATTTTAGGATTCTGCTTAACGCCAATCAAACGAATAACTAATTCATTATTTAGACGAATAAGCTCTGGGCTTATTATTTCTTTAACAGAGAAAAACTCTTCTCTCTTACCAGAACTTTTAGTATCAATTTTAGAGCCGTATTGAATTTTTTTAACGTCAATTTTCTTGTCTAACTTATGTGTATCCACAAATTTATAAGGCAGGTTCTTTATTCGCTCTTCAAAATCATTATTTAACTCTACTTGTTTTATGATTTCAGTTTCAACTTTCATAAAAACATCATCTGTTCCAATTTTTTCTTTTATAATTGGAATGAAATCAGGGTTGATTTCATAGCCAACGGAGTTTCTATTTAAGTTCCTTGCTGCTAAGGCTGTTGTACCGCTTCCCATAAATGGATCTAAAACAGTTTCGTTAGGAAAGGAAAACATTTTAATTAAACGATGAGGTAGCTCTTCTGGAAACATTGCTAGATGTTTGTCCTGTTTGGCTCCTGGAAAATACCAATGTCCGTTGAAATAAGTATTCCATTCTTCGTTGGTCATTGAAGCATTTTCTTTTTGCTCTTTGGTTGGCTTAGGTGCATCTCCTTGTTTTTTGAATAATAAAACATATTCAAAATCTAATTTTACAATGCCATTTCTCGGGTTAGGATAGCTTCCCATAATACTTGCACCTCCCGATGTGTTCATTGTGGTTACTTTTTGCCAAATAATTTGTCCCATAAAGTCAAAGCCAATCATTTCACAGAATTTGATAATTTCGGCGTGAATAGGAATAACTTTATAACGTCCATAGTATGTCGAGCGAGCAAATTGATCGCCTATATTAACACATAAGCGACAACCTTTGTGTAAAACTCGGAAACATTCTTGCCAAGTTAAGTTTAAATGATTGATATATGTTTCGTAATCATCGTGAAATCCAATCTGGTTATCTGTCCCATAGTCTTTTAATTGCCAATATGGTGGTGATGTAGCAATAAGATGAATACTCTCATCTTTGAGCTCGCTCATTTGTCGGCTGTCCCCATTTATAATCGTATGTTTTGTTTTATTTGTCATTTCTTTTTTTTCTGTCATTATTGCAAATATACTAAAATTTTCAGCATAAATTCTATCTTAGAAGTTTTTTTGTATTGTGTATATGACATTTTATTTGAGAAATATAAAACAATAGCAAACCAAACACTCAGCACTTCTATTTTATCTTGGCTAAATCTTCATTTCGTAGTCCTGAATATCCTATTATTTCAAAGTTTACGCTTCCTACTCTAATTCCAGATGTGCCTTTTAGTGGTATTCTGTTTTCGTCGTCGCTCACCCAAATATCCATGGGAAACTGCTCTTTGAAGGTATTGCCTGTGGCAACCATTGGCTTGATTTTTATGGCTCTATATCTGCCTGTGGCAACTTTTATCTCCTCAACGCCTTGATATACAATCTTTGATGTGTAGGTTGAGTCATCTAAAAAGAAATTGAAATTAAACTCATCGCCAATTTTACTCTTGCGTGTGTCCAAGTTTCTTGCCCAGTAAAATGAAGAAATAATATCTTGAACATTAACAGGAATATCATTCACTTTTTGACGGCTTATGGCAATGTTTTTATAGTGGTCAAAAGTAACATCATCATTTCTTTCATAATCGCCCTCTTTAGTCCTGCGGATAAAAAGCCATGGAATAAGTGCCTCTTCATCTATAAAGGTTTCAAATCTGTCGTCAACCTTGAAGAATAGGTTAAAAGCACCCTTAGACCAACCCAAACCTTCCACATGATATGTGGGACGACCACCAATGATTTTTGGTTCGCTTTTTACCTCTAAGGTGGCTTCGCCAGCGGTAACTTTACCTGTTAAAAAAGAGTTGTAATAGACTCTAAATCTGAATTTTTCACCTCGCTGAAAAGCCTTGTTTTCCATTGTACGCACTTGCCCGATGGCAATTAGACTTAGCGAGAAAATAAATATGCTAAATATTGTTCTTTTCATGGCTGTAAGTTTTAAAGGTTAAACAAATCCATTTTATACTTATTGTATTTACAAAATAGTTCAATGCTTTTGTAAATTTACAATCTATATAAGTCTATATGTTCCAAAACTGTGCCAAAATTTTATTTTGACACAGTTTTAGGGGTAAGTTTCTGTAAATGAGTTTGTTATGTAACAATATTAATTATTCTCTTTGGTACTATAATTACCTTTTTGGGTGTTTTTCCTTCTAACCATCTTTGTGCTTCTGGTGCTTCCAAGACTTGTGCTTCGATGCTTTTTGCATCTAAATCAATGGGGAAGGACATCATAAATCGGGTTTTCCCGTTGAAAGAAACTGGATAGTTGAAGTCGTTTTCAACGACATATTTCTCTTCAAATTTTGGAAAATCAGCCTGCGAAATGGACTCTTTATTGCCAAGCATTTGCCAAATTTCTTCGGTAATATGGGGTGCAAATGATGATAATAAAATTGCAAAGTTTTCTAATATCTCTTTATTATTGCATTTGGCATCGGTAAGCTCATTTACGGCTACCATAAAGGCACTAACGGCTGTGTTGAAAGAGAATCTTTCAATATCATCCTTGACTTTTTTAATGGCTATATGCAATATTTTTTGCTCTTCGGCTGTGGGCTTTTCTGTTGAAACTTCAAATTTTCCTTCGTCATTAAAATGAAGTCTCCAATATCTTCTTAAAAACCTAAAAACACCTTCAATTCCTTTTGTATCCCATGGTTTAGATTGCTCCAGTGGACCTAAAAACATTTCGTACATACGAAGTGTGTCGGCACCATATTTCTCAATTAATTCATCAGGATTTTGGACATTATGTAAGGATTTCGACATTTTTTCAATTTCCCAACCGCAAATATATTTTCCATCTTCAAGGATAAATTCGGCGGTTTCAAATTCGGGTCGCCACTGTTTGAATTTTTCAATATCTAAAATATCATTTTCCACAAAACTTATATCAACATGTATTGCTGTGGTTTCGTATTGGTCTTTTAATGAGTGCGTTACAAAGGTGTTTTTGCCATTAATTCTATAAACAAAATTTGAACGACCTTGAATCATTCCCTGATTTATAAGTTTTTCGAAGGGCTCTTTTTTCACAGCCAAACCCAAATCGTATAAAAATTTATTCCAAAATCGCGAATAAATTAGGTGTCCAGTGGCATGTTCAGCACCGCCAATATATAGGTCAACATTTTGCCAATATTGTACTGCCTCTTGGGAGAAATACTCATTTTCGTTATTGGCGTCCATATATCTTAAATAATATCCGCTGGAGCCAGCAAAGCCAGGCATGGTGTTCACTTCTAAAGGATAGCCATCTTTTGTAGTCCAATTTTTGGCACGTGCCAAGGGTGGTTCACCTTTTTCGGTGGGTAAATATTTATCCACTTCGGGAAGCTCCAATGGAAGTTCCTCAATATTAAGCATATAGGGCATTTCATCTTTGTAGTAAACAGGAAATGGCTCACCCCAATATCTTTGACGACTGAAAATTGCATCTCGCAAACGATAGTTTATTGTGCCTTTCCCAATAGCTTTTTCCTCTACCAATTCAATGATTTTGGAGGCACCATCTTCCACAGAAAGATTATTTATAATATCTGAATTGATGCAAATTCCCTCTTTTATATCATAGGAATCTTCCCATTTTTCGGTGGGGATAATCTCTTCATTTTGGGCTGCAATTACTTGCGTTATGGGCAGTTTGAAATGACGAGCAAAGGCGAAGTCGCGACTGTCGTGGGCTGGAACCGCCATAATGGCACCTGTTCCATAACCAGCCAAAACATATTCTGAAATCCAAATTGGAATCTCCTCTTTAGTAAATGGATGTATGGCATAAGCTCCTGTAAATGCACCACTTACACTTTTTGTTTCCATCTGACGCTCTCTTTCGGAACGATTTTTTGCCCAATTTACATACTTCTCAACTTCGGCTCTGTTTTCGGCAGTTGTTAAGCTCTCAATTAGCTCATGTTCAGGACATAAAACCATAAATGATACCCCAAAAATAGTATCGGGTCGGGTGGTAAAAATATCCAATTTGTGTTCGCTATCTTTTATCTCAAAGCTTACTGCTGCTCCCTCGCTACGACCAATCCAGTTTCGTTGGATTTCTTTTAATGAATCTGACCATTGCACAGTTTCGATGTCATCTAAAAGTCTTTGTGCGTATGCAGTAATTCTTAATGACCACTGTTTCATTAGTTTACGCTCAACGGGATAGCCTCCACGAACAGAAAGTCCGTTTACAACTTCGTCGTTTGCCAAAACTGTTCCCAGTTGTGGACACCAATTTACCATAGTATCTGAAAGATAGGCTAAGCGGTAGTTCATCAAAGTTTCTTGCTGCTCTTTTTCGCTCATCTGTTGCCACTCTTGGGCTGTGAATTTCTCTTCAAAATTGCTTGCTGCATTAATTTCGGTATTTCCACTTTTTTCGAAAATTGAAATTAGCTCAGAAATAGCTTCTGCTTTATCGCTGTTTTTGTTGTACCAATGTTCAAAAAGTTGTATAAAAGTCCACTGTGTCCATTTGTAATACTTGGGGTCGCAGGTTTGCACTTCTCTGTCCCAATCGTAGGAGAAGCCAATTTTATCTAATTGTTCCCTATATCTTTTTATATTTATTTCGGTGGTAATGGCGGGGTGTTGCCCAGTTTGAATGGCATATTGTTCGGCGGGTAATCCGTAGGCATCGTAGCCCATTGGGTGCAATACATTAAAGCCCATTTGGCGTTTGAAACGTGAGTAAATATCAGATGCAATATATCCCAGTGGATGCCCCACATGCAAGCCAGCGCCCGAAGGGTATGGGAACATGTCTAAAACGTAAAACTTGGGTTTATCTGATTGATTATCAGCTTTAAATGTTTTGTTTTTTTGCCAAAAGTTTTGCCACTTTTGCTCTATATCTTTAAAATTGTATTCCATTATTTTTAGGTCTATCTATTGTTAAAATTAGAAGGTATATGTTACAGCACCCAAGAGTCTGATATTGTCTTTTTCTTTAATTTTCGAAGTGGGGTAATTCTCTGTATTGTTTTGTAAAACACCCAAACTATTGCGCTGGTTGCCGTATGCTGCTACGCTATATTCTGGCTCAAAGCCAAATTGAACTTTTCCTACATTATACTCAATTCTTGCTGAAAAGCGGTATAAATAGGCAATATCAAAGGCACGTCCATAGTATGAGTTTAGATTGTTCCAGTCGTAAATGTTGTTTTTAGAACCCATATTTTGGGCATATCCAGCAAAAAGTCCAGTGTGTAGTTTGCTGTTGAATTTATAGGTGAAATTTAGCCATGCTGCTGCCACTTCAAGGTTTGTATAATCCCAATCTTCATCAATGGGCATGGCATCAAAATGACGTATGGCATATCCGCCAATCATCAAGTGATTGAACATGTTTTGTCCATATGTGGCTTTAGCTTTTATATCAAATTTTGGGGTTAAATATCCAGCATAAAGCACCGCTGCCGCCGATGACAGTTTTTTTGTGGTGATAACATTTGTATTGGTTGTCATCCTTGGTCTGAAAATTTTATATTCACCCACCACACCTGTTGCAAAAGTTTTTGTGGAGTCGGCACTTGGTTTTTTGTAGTGGGCTCCGGCGGTAAATTCGGGAATTGCATTGTTGGACAAATAGGTAAAAGATGCACCTGCTGGTCCGGGGGTGGTGAAATCTCGCTCTGTGAGCGTTGCAAGCTGAAGTTTGAAATTGTTATTGGTGTATGTATATCTAATTTGTGGAGAACGATTAAAGGGCTGAAAAGGGATTCCTGTGTTGAAATTTATCACAGTGGGAAAACACTCTTCGGTGAATAGCGGATGCCATGTTTGACCGATTAGCAATTCTTGATTTGTCCAATTCATTTTCATATAGGCATGACGCAAACGAAGTGTGTTTACAGTGGCATTTGAGATTCCAAAAAACTCCGATTCTAAAACTCCTGTAACTTTAGCTCCCAAAATGTCGGGACCAGTGGCTTTTATTCCCATTCTGCTTCCAATGCTACTGTAATTGAGCATGGGAGAGTTGTTGATGTCATTGCCGTACTCATCTAAAAGCTCGTTGGTGGGAAACATATTCAGGTTTCCTTCACGAACGTAAACAGTTTGACGTGTGTCGAATATCAAATCGGTACGCACAAATCCATATAGCGAAACTTTAGGCGTGTTTTGAGCCTTAGCAATAAAACTAAGGCAAATCAAACTCGCCAAAGCAAAAGTTTTAATCGTTTTTCTCATCAGTAAAAAATTTTTATTTGTTGATTCTTTTCCAACTATCTCTTAAACTCACTGTTCTGTTGAAAACTAATTTTTCGTCGGTTGAATCTTTGTCAATGCTAAAGTAACCCAACCTTTCAAATTGATACGATTGCATCACCTCTTCGCTAATCAATTTTGGCTCAATTATAGCCTCTACTGTTTTCAAAGAGTCAGGATTTATGTAATCTAAGAAAGTTTTGCCCTCTTCTGCATTGTCGGGGTCATATTCAGTAAAAAGTCTATCAAAAAGTCTCACTTCGGCTTTTCTGTAATCTTCTGCCGACACCCAGTGGATGGTTCCTTTTACTCTTCTTTGCTGTGTGCCGCTTCCGCTCTTAGTGTCAGGGTCGTAGGTGCAGTGAATTTCGGTGATATTTCCATTTTTATCTTTCACCACCGATTCGCATTTAATTATATATGCATACTTCAATCGAACTTCGTTTCCAGGCGATAGTCTGAAGTATTTTTTTGGAGGATTTTCCATAAAATCATCACGCTCTATCCAAATTTCTTTAGAGAATTTGATTTTTCTTTTTCCAGCATTTTCATCTTCAGGATTATTAACCGCTTCAAGCTCTTCGGTTTCACCTTCGGGGTAGTTATTTATGATAAGTTTCACAGGGTCTAAAATAGCCATTGTGCGAAGTGCTTTTTTGTTCAAATCTTCACGCACACAGTGCTCTAATAGTGATAAGTCAATAATATTATCACGCTTTGCAACGCCAATAGTATCGGCAAAAACTCTGATAGATTCAGGCGAGTAGCCTCTACGTCTGATGCCAGAAATGGTGGGCATTCTGGGGTCGTCCCAACCCCAAACGTGATTCTCTTGCACCAATTGCAAAAGTTTACGTTTGCTCATAACTGTGTATGAAAGATTTAGGCGTGCAAACTCAATTTGTTGAGGATGGTGAATTTCCAGGGTTTTGCAAAGCCAGTCGTAGAGCGGACGATGTACTTCAAACTCTAAGGTGCAAATTGAATGTGTAATACCTTCAATGCTGTCTGACTGCCCGTGGGCAAAATCGTACATGGGATAGATGCACCATTCATTGCCAGTGCGATGATGTTCAGCATGCAAAATTCGATACAAGATAGGGTCGCGCATATGCATATTGGGCGAGTTCATATCAATTTTGGCACGAAGTACCATGCTGCCATCAGGATGTTTTCCCTCTTTCATCTCTTGGAAAAGTTTCAAGCTCTCTTCCATAGGTCTGTTGCGGTATGGACTTTCAATTCCGGGCTTGTTGGGGGCTGTTCTGCCCTTGCTAATATCCTCTTGTGTTTGCTCGTCAATATAGGCTAAATTTCTGTTAATCAGCTGTATAGCCCAATCATATAGCTGTTGGAAATAGTCTGAGGCATAAAACTCGTCATCCCACTGAAATCCAAGCCATTGAACATCTTCCTTTATGGAATCAACATATTCAACTTCCTCTTTTGTTGGATTGGTATCGTCGAAACGAAGATTACATTTTCCATTATATTTTTGTGCCAAACCAAAGTTTAAGCAAATGGATTTTGCATGTCCTATATGCAGATATCCGTTGGGTTCTGGAGGGAAGCGAGTGTGAACTCTTCCATCATTTTTATTGTTTATAATATCGTTTTCGATAATTTCTTCAATGAAGTTCAACGACTTCTTCTCCTCGGCGGGTGATGAATTATTTATGCTCATAATATGTTTATTAAAGTGCAAAATTAAAAAATTGATTTGATATATAAAACTAAGCTGTCGTTAATAGCACGATTTTTTGTATTTTTGCACTCGAATTTTAAATTTAAAACTATGAAAGCATATGTTTTTCCCGGTCAGGGAGCTCAATTTGTAGGAATGGGCAAAGATATTTACGAAAACAATGCCGAAATTAAATCTCTTTTCGAAAAAGCTAATGAGATTTTAGGATTTCGTATCACCGATATGATGTTTTCGGGAACCGATGAAGATTTGCGTCAAACAAGGGTAACTCAACCAGCAATTTTTCTTCACTCTGTGTTGTTGGCAAAATCTTTGGGTGATGATTTTAAACCCGACATGGTTGCAGGTCATTCTTTGGGCGAATTTTCTGCCCTTGTAGCAGCCGGCGTTTTGTCGTTTGAAGATGGACTAAGCCTTGTTTATAAGCGTGCTTTGGCAATGCAAAAAGCTTGCGAAATGCAAGAGTCAACCATGGCTGCAATTCTTGGTTTAGAAGACCAAGTTGTGGAAAAAGTATTAGAAGATATCAATGAGGTTGTTGTGGCTGCAAACTACAATAGCCCGGGACAATTGGTGATTTCTGGAAGCATTGAAGGAATTAATATAGCTTGCGAAAAACTTAAAGAGGCTGGTGCCAGACGTGCGTTGCCACTAAAAGTTGGTGGAGCATTTCACTCGCCACTTATGGACCCTGCAAAGCAAGACTTGGCTGAGGCTATAAATTCTACCACATTTAATAAGCCCAAATGCAAGGTTTATCAAAATGTAAATGCAAAGGCTGTTTCAAATCCTGAGGAGATAAAGAAAAATCTTATAGAGCAGCTTACATCGCCCGTTAGATGGACGCAAATAGTACAAAATATGGTTGCAGACGGTATGACAAGCTGCATGGAATTAGGACCAGGAACAGTGTTGCAAGGATTGGTTAAAAAAATAGCACCACAGGTGGAAACTTCTGGACTTCAGTAAAATATATCTAAAATATTAGTGTATTTAACCCAATTTAAGCTTTAGTTTTCTCTTAGATTGGGTTAATTTTTTTATTTTTGTAGTCGAAAACCATAATTCATGATTAATTACATATTTTGGGACATCAGTCCCATAGCCCTAAAGCTGGGACCCCTCGAAATTAGATGGTACGGAATATTGCTTGCCACAGGCTTTTTCTTTGCCTACCTCACTTTTTTAAATATCTTTAAGAAGGAGGGTATGTCTCAAGAATTTACCGACAAATTTGCCATTCGATTAGTGTTGTGGACAGTTGTTGGACTTCGTTTGGGTCATGTTCTGTTTTATGAGCCAGCGTACTATTTTAAACATCCTTTGGAAATTTTTATGATTTGGAAAGGCGGTTTGGCAAGTCATGGTGCTGTTATTGGAATTATAGGCTATAGCATATATTTTACAAGAAAAAACAAGATGCCCGTTTTGTGGCTTTTCGATAGGGTGGCTGCTTCCGTAATGATCGCAGCAGGAATGGTTAGAATGGGCAATTTGATGAATTCCGAAATTTATGGAAAACCCACCGATGTTTCTTGGGCTTTTATCTTTGCCAAAGACGATATGTTATCCCGACATCCATCGCAAATTTATGAGGCAGTGGTGTATCTATTGCTTTTTGTGTTTCTGATTTGGTATTATAAAAAACTTAAGGGAAAAGTGCCAGCAGGGCGGTTTGTGGGGATATTGCTTACAGTAGTCTTTGTTTTCCGATTTTTTGTTGAATTTTTAAAAGATGTTCAAGTTGAATTCGAGAACTCTATGACTTTAAATATGGGGCAATGGCTTAGCATTCCGTTTGTTATTGCAGGAATATCGCTGTGGATTTATTCATACAAAAACAAAAATATACCCCAATTTGTAGAACCCAAAACTAAAAAATAATGATACAATATATCACATGGTCTTTTGGACCTGAAATGTTCACAGTTTTTGGAATTACCCTGCGTTGGTATGGGTTTTTATTTGCCATGGCGTTTGTAGCTGGATACTATATCACCCGTAGAGATGTAAAGAGGCTTGGAAAAGATGAAAAATTTATGGACTCACTGCTGATATATATGCTCTTAGGAGCGATAATAGGAGCACGTTTGGGACACTGTTTTTTCTACGAGCCAGATTATTATTTAAGAAACCCCATTAAGATACTTTACACTTGGGAAGGCGGATTGGCAAGTCATGGAGGTGCCATCGGAATTTTATTTTCACTATGGCTATTTTCCAGAAAATATAAGGTCAAATGGCTTTGGATAGTGGATAGAATATCTGGAGTAACAGCTTTGGGAGGCTTTTTTATCCGTATGGGAAATTTGATGAACTCCGAAATCATAGGGACGCAAACCTCTGTGCCATGGGCATTTATCTTCACTGCCGAAGATAGTGTTCCGCGTCATCCGGCACAGCTTTATGAGGCTATCTGTTATTTAATTATCTTTTTCTTCCTTAGATTTATCGACAAAAAACACAATTTTAAAGCACCAAATGGATATATAGTATCTTGGTTTTTGATATTAGTTTTTGGTGTTAGATTTTTTGTGGAATTTATCAAAGAAGCACAGGTAGGCTTCGAAGAGAGCATGTTTTTGAACATGGGACAATTATTAAGTGTTCCTTTCGTTTTGTTAGGAGCAGGATATTTAGTATATTTGCATCGTAAAAATTTAAAACAGAATTAATTATGTACAAACTAGTTTTAATCAGACATGGCGAAAGCACATGGAACAAAGAAAATCGCTTTACAGGATGGACAGATGTTGACCTAACCGAACGTGGTGTGAAAGAGGGTCGTGATGCAGGTAAAGCACTTAAAGAAAAAGGATTTGAGTTTAAATATGCATATACATCTTACCTAAAGCGTGCTATAAAAACCCTAAATATAGTTTTAGAGGAGATGGACCAATTATGGATTCCAGTGGAGAAAAGCTGGCGTTTGAATGAAAAACATTATGGAAATCTTCAGGGATTAGACAAACGTGAAACCGTTGAAAAATTTGGCGAAGAGCAAGTTTTAATGTGGAGAAGAAGCTATGATATTCGTCCACCTAAAATTGAAGAAACAGACGATCGTCACCCAATCAACGACCCACGCTACAAAAATATTGACGAAGAGGGTTCGGTGCCTGCTACCGAAGCATTGTGCGACACCGTTGACAGAATTGTGCCTTACTGGGAAAATAATATTTCGCAAAATTTGAAAAAATATGGCGAAGTTATTGTAGCTGCACATGGTAACAGCCTTAGAGGAATTATCAAGCATCTGAAAAATATCAGCAACGAAGATATTATTAGCCTCAATTTACCAACAGGAATACCCTATGTGTTTGAGTTTGACGAAAACTTAAATCTACAAAAAGATTATTTCTTGGCAGATGAAGAAACATTGAAAAAATTGATGGACGAAGTTGCCAATCAAGGAAAAAAATAGAAAATGAGTCGCCACTGGGTTATACCCGATATTCACGGTTGTTATAAAACAATGAAAACATTGGTCGAAGACAAAATTCAGCCCAGTGGCGACGACACTATCACCTTTCTTGGAGATTATGTGGACAGAGGTCCAAGCTCCAAAAGAGTGATAGACTACATAATGAAACTTCAAAAAGGTCCTGCAAAAATCAACTGCCTTAGAGGAAATCATGAAGAGTATATGATTGAAGTTTTTGAAGTGGACAATATCCGCCCCCAATTGTTTTCCTTTAAATATAAGTCGAAAATGAAGTTTTGGAAAAGTATTGGAGGGGGGGCAACTCTAAAAAGTTTTGGAGTTAAAAGAGCAAGACAAATATCCCAGAAATATATAAACTGGCTAAAATCCCTTGATTATTACTTAGTTACAGAGAATCATGTAATAGTACATGCAGGTTTGAATTTCAATATTGAAGATCCATTTTCTGACAAAGAAGCAATGTTAATCTTGCGTGATTTTGAGGTGGATTCTGAAAAAATAGGAGGTAAAGTGATAATTCATGGTCATGTGCCGCTTAGCTTGGATTTTATAAAATCAACCATCGAGAATCCTAAATCTAAATATATTTCGTTAGACAATGGCTGTTATCGCCGTTCTAACCCCAATATGGGTAATTTGTTGGCACTCGAAATCAATACAAAAGAGCTTCTAATTCAGAGGAATATAGACTTAATTTAATAATTTAATATACACATATTATGAGCGAAAAAATATCATCAAAAGTAAAATCAGGAGTCGTAACGGGCAATGATGTAATGGAAGTTTTCAGAATTGCACGTCAAGAAAAATTTGCATTGCCAGCAGTAAATGTTGTGGGAACAAATTCCATAAACTCAGTTTTAGAGGCTGCTCGTGAGGTTAATTCTCCAGTTATTATTCAGTTTTCCAACGGAGGAGCCGTTTTTACGGCAGGAAAATCTCTAAATAATGAAAATCAAAAAGCAGCCATTGCGGGGGCAATTTCAGGGGCTCTTCATATTCACAATATAGCCGAAATGTATGGCATTCCAGTAATTCTGCACACCGATCATGCTGCCAAAAAACTATTACCATGGATAGACGGATTGTTAGATGCTGGCGAAGAGTATTACAGAACTCATGGCAAACCTCTTTTTAGCTCGCATATGCTCGACCTTTCAGAAGAGTCGTTGGAAGAAAATATCGAAATATGTAAAAAATATTTAACCCGAATGAGTAAAATCGGAATGATTTTAGAAATTGAATTGGGCATAACAGGCGGTGAAGAAGATGGCGTTGACAATACAGATGTCGATGTTTCTAAACTATACACCCATCCAGAAGAGGTAGCTTATGCTTACGAAGAACTTTCCAAAATTAGCGATAAGTTCACCATAGCAGCCTCATTTGGCAATGTTCATGGAGTTTATAAGCCCGGGAATATAAAACTTGAACCCAAAATTTTAAGAGATTCTCAGGCTTATATAAAAGAGAAATTCCAAACTGCCGATAATCCTGTAAACTTTGTGTTTCATGGAGGTTCTGGCTCATCTGCCGAAGATATTCAAGAGTCGATAGATTATGGAGTTATAAAAATGAATATAGATACAGATACTCAATGGGCATATTGGGAAGGAGTGAAAAATTATTACGAAGATAAAAAAGATTATCTCCAAGGACAATTGGGTAACCCAGAAGGTGAAGATAAGCCCAATAAGAAATATTATGACCCAAGAGTTTGGCTACGCGAAGGTGAGAAAACAATGGTTGATAGACTAAAAATAGCCTTTGAAGACCTAAATTGTGTAGATAGATATTAGTATCAGAAATATAATAAAAAAAGGAAGAGCATTTAGCTCTTCCTTTTTTTTAAGTTTTTTATGGATTTGTCAAGGTGTGGACTTTGAAAAACAGAAAAATTCGTTTTTTTATTCCAATCGTAATAATCGAATATATCCTGCAAGGTCTTTCCGTACTTATAGGATTAGAACAAAAAGGAATATACTTCTATTATATTTTTCCAATCGCTATTATTCAGAAAAAATTTTCTTTTCAAGTTTCTCAATAAGTGGTACTAAAAGTTCATCTTCTAAAATGGCGTGATTTCGCAAATCTTCTTCAAATCTGTAAATTAGATACAGCAAATGTACCACCGACTCATCGTTGTGTGCCGATGAATATTTAATCAAAATATTTTTTAAAGAGTATAGCCTTTGCTCTATAAGTGCGTGAATATCAATAAAATCGCCTATTCGGAAGTCTATGTCGTCCATTTCGCATCTACAAGTTTCTTCTTCGTTGGCTATGCTAAGAATTGAGGCATATGGAAACACAATTTCTTCTTCATAATCTAAATGCTCTGTAAAATCAACAACATATTCCTTATATAGTTTATCCAAAAGCGACAATCCAAAATCGTCTTTTGTTTGCGATTTTATCTCTCCTATAAGTTGATTAATGGTAGGCAAAATTGCCTTAGTGTAATATCTGTGTGTTTTTTTTAGATAGTTTACCAAGAACAGTAAATCCATATCTGGTAAGGGGTTGTTCCTGAGCCACTTGGGATTGTGATATATATTCAGAAGAATTACAAAATAGTCTGCATTAACGTGTCGCTCATCGCAAACCTCTTCTATGGTTTTGTCGCCAAATCCTAAATGAATATCAAACCTATCTAAAACAGCCAACAGATTGTAGTTTATATGCAATATATCCGCCATTTTTGTGGATTTTTCAAAAATAATTTCACTGGATATATAATTAGTCATGGTTTTAGCTTTTATAAGTAACCATAATTTGGACTCTTTGTTTATTTTATGAAGAAAAAAATAAATAAAGAAAAATTATCCTTTTCAAAAATCTAGTTCTATATGTGGGATTGCAAGATTTATATAAGCAAAAAAAAGGCATCTCCGGAGAAATGCCCTTTTGAGAATTTACTTCTTCTCAGTTTTTTTAACTTTTGCTTTTTTTCTTCTGCGGACAGCACCATATGTGCCACGGACTATTTTTCCGCGTTTCGTTTTCATATCACCTTTTCCCATAATATAAATTTTTAAGTGAATATCTAAAAATAAATCTACAAAAGACCTCTTTAAAACTTGATT
>JAAYKF010000046.1 GCA_012522535.1 Bacteroidales bacterium | reverse complement strand
TCTTTGAAATCGATAATGTCAAAATGATCTAATAAACCACAGGGCAATAAGTACGATAAAAATGATAAATCCATAGCTATTTTTAAATGCAAAGATAACTACTCTCCCCAAATATTTAAGGTGTCCCCATATTTGTCCAAAATGTCTAACGCGTATGCGTAATCAGAGATTATTTTAAGCAATCCAATGCTTTCATCATTAGTTAGAGTTTGGTAACTCAAAACATTTCCTAAAATCTTAACAGACTCCTGTAGCTCTTTTAATTGTTCGTTTTGTTGAGATAGTTTTTTTTCATTTATTGAGTATCCCTTTGTCAAATACTCCTTAATTATTTGATTTGCCCATATCCTAAACTGCGTACCCCTTGGTGATTTAACACGATATCCAACAGAAATAATAACGTCTAAATTATAATAATCAACTTGATATTTTTTTCCATCAGAAGCAGTTGTTGCATTTTTTGCAACAACTGCTTCCTTTTGCAATTCTCCTTCCCTGAAAATGTTTCTTATATGTCTGGATATGACAGACTTATCACGCCCAAATAATTCTACCATTTGATTCAAATTCAACCAAACAGTTTCGTTATTAAGCTGCACAATTATTTCTGTTTCTCCATCTTCTAGCTGGTATATTCTAATATCTGTGTTTTCCATTTTTTCTCTAATATAAAACCTAGACCAATATGTTGTTTTATTTAGTGGGGATTGTTTTTTATTATGTGCTAACTCCTGTCAATCAAAACGAATGATAGTGCAGATGAAAATCCTTTTGCGACTTCCTTTTGTTTGATAGACACTAAACTGTTTGTTATCTGACGTTTCATGCTTTGACCTGTTGTTCAGCGAATACCCGTCTTCCTGTTTTTATTAATTCATCGTATTTGTTACAAATTAGGGATGTTTCATTATGGATTTCGTTAACGATTTTCCTGAATTTAACAGGTTGTTCGTGTTCCCATTCTGGGGGGATTGTTTGTAATCCATTGTGAGTTAGATATGTATTATGAGAGATTAGTTTACTAAAATTAGCAATATGTGTTATAAGTTCTTCTTTTATTTTCTCTAGCTTAGGATTTAAGAATTCAAAATCAGGCATCCTGCCTTCATGCTCAATATTTCTTAAGTCATTTATCCTGTCAATATCGAAACTAAAACCAGCAAAATTATTTTCTCGAATAAAACTTATAGATCCATTTTGAGGCAATAATTCATACCTGATTTTATTAAATAATATGCGGTCTATTTTCATAGAATTCTCATTATATGAGAAACGGTTTCTTTTTAGATTAGTTAAAGTCCAATATGCCATGTATAGTAGTATTATACATAGCAGTGTTATCCACAAACTAATCTTTATTGTCATTACTTCAATGAATGCCGTTATAAAATTAATATCATTTTGATTGGACTTAATAAATGTCCAAATAACAGTCCCCAATGTAATAAATGTCCAAATAATTACATGTGCAATTACGTTACTCCATACGGGATTGTTCCAGATTTTTTTATTTTCATATGCTTTTATATTTTTTACTTATGGCAGATAGTATTTTATTTCTCTCACAAATATAAACCATTTCTAATTACAAACCATCAAATCGTCAGTAAATATTCCTACATTTGTCCCAGAAAAACAAGTTTATGAATTCTAAAACTTTTGTAGTTACGGGTGCCAGTGGTGCCATTGGTGCTGAGGTTTGTAAAGTTCTGTTACAAGATGGTCATAGTGTGATTATGGCTTGTAGAAACCTTGAAAAAGGAGAGAGGATTTTGGACTCGATTGTAGATAATAAAGATCAAGCTGATTTAATTATGTTGATGGAACTTGACATGAGTTCTTTTGATTCGGTGCGAAACTTTGCCGAAAAACTTAAACAGGGAAATTTATATATCGATGGTTTGGTCAACAATGCGGGAACTTTGCAACGACATTTCTCTCTTACAAAAGATGCTTTGGAAACTACAATACAGGTGAACTATATTTCGGTGTTTTTGCTCAATAAACTTTTAATGCCACTTTTAAACGAAAATGCTGCCATTGTAAATGTGGTTTCCATTGCCAAAAATGCCAGTAAATTGAATAAAAGCTTTTTCGAGACTAATGATAAAGATTTTTCACAAACAGGAAATTATCTTCTTTCAAAAACGGCTCTAACAATCCACACGGCAAGTATGGCAGAGCACACTAAAGGGAAATATAGGGTTAATGCTGTTGACCCGGGTATTGTGGATAGTAATATTATAACCATGAATCGTTGGTTCGACCCATTGGCAAATCTTGTTTTTCGTCCTTTTACAAAAACTCCAAAATCTGGTGCAAAACCAGTTCTTAACGCCATTTTTTCAACACAAAGCGGACAGTTGTTTGTTGGCAAAAAACACAAGGCTATAAGTGATAAATACAAGCAACATAGTTTGACAGAGTGGTTGTGGAATGAGACAGAGGAAATAGTAAAATTTGCATAGATAGTTGAATAAAATCAGTATAAGTGTACAAATTTTGCTATATTTCCATAATTGTAGAAATAGCATTACTGATATTGGAGATGTTTTTGATTGAGAGAGATAAAATATCATCTTTTTGTCGTATTTTACATGTTTGAGGATGTGTTTGAATATAGTTCAATATTTTTGTAAACTCCTCCGACTGAAAATATGGACTTTCTGTATTACTATCGAAATAAATTCTCATGGATGAATTTTTCAGAACAATTTTTTCGAATCCCATTTCCGATCCTAAAAGTCGAAGTTTCATAGATAAAATCAGCTCTTGCGTAACATCTGGAATAGCTCCGTAAATATCTTTTAGTTTATTGCTGAAATATGCCAAATCTTGGTCGGTTTTGCTGTT
This sequence comes from Bacteroidales bacterium, assembly GCA_012522535.1. Lineage (GTDB taxonomy): Bacteria > Bacteroidota > Bacteroidia > Bacteroidales > WCHB1-69 > JAAYKF01. The sequence goes on along the minus strand of JAAYKF010000046.1, from coordinate 7,786 downwards.
GTCTAACTCCATATATAGCGACAATCGTTCGTTTATGCTCTGTACGTACGAGTCGGGTATGATTATAGTCAAATCGGTTTCTAAAAAGCACTCTTTTGCAGGAGGTTTTTCGTTGGCAAAAAGCGATTTGAATTCATTTTCTTTCAGTTCTTGAATTGACTCATTGATAATATTTTGATAAGTTTCGTAGCCAATTTCCGATATAAAACCACTCTGTTCGGCTCCCAAGATATTTCCAGCACCGCGAATATCCAAATCGCGCATGGCTATGTTGAAACCGCTTCCTAAATCGGAAAATTGCTCAATGGCGTTGAGTCGTTTGTGAGCCTCTTCGGTGAGAACCGAACGGGGAGGAGTGAGCAAATAGCAAAAGGCTTTTTTGTTGGAACGTCCTACGCGTCCGCGAAGTTGGTGCAAATCGCTCAAGCCGTAATTTTGGGCTTCATTTATGATTATGGTGTTGGCATTAGGAATATCCAAACCCGATTCTATTATGGTTGTGGAAACTAAAACATCAAATCTACCTTCCATAAAGTCAATCATAATATCTTCCAATTGTTCGCCACCCATCTGTCCGTGGGCAACACAAATTTTAATATCGGGCAAATTGCGTTGCAACATTGTTGCTATATCGTGAATATTACTAATTCTGTTGTGAACAAAAAAGACCTGTCCTTGTCGTGATATTTCAAATTGTATAGCATCACGGATAAGTTCTTCATTGAAAATATGTACCTGAGTGTCAATAGGATACCTGTTTGGTGGTGGAGTGTTGATAATTGATAAATCTCGTGCGCCCATCAACGAAAATTGCAAAGTACGAGGAATGGGCGTAGCTGTGAGGGTAAGGGTATCTACATTAACTTTCAGTTGACGTAATTTCTCTTTTGCCGAAACGCCAAATTTTTGTTCTTCGTCAATGATAAATAAGCCCAAATCCTTAAATTCAATATCCTTGCCCAAAAGTCGGTGAGTGCCAATAAGAATGTCAATTTTACCCTCTGCCAACTTCTTTAAAGTTTCATTTTGCTGTTTTGTGGTTTTAAATCTGTTGATATAATCCACATCGCAAGGGAAATCGTGGAGCCTATCCGAAAAGGTGTGATAGTGCTGCAGAGCCAAAATTGTGGTTGGTACCAAAACAGCCACCTGTTTGCCATCTGCCACTGCTTTGAAGGCAGCTCGAATGGCAATTTCTGTTTTTCCAAAGCCCACATCTCCACAAACAAGCCTGTCCATGGGATGTTCGGCTTGCATATCTTCTTTTATTGCCTGAGTGGCTTTAATTTGGTCGGGTGTATCTTCGTAAATAAAAGATGCCTCTAATTCTGTTTGTAAATATGTGTCGGGTGCATAGGCAAAACCTTTGGTTTGTTTACGTTTGGCATAAAGCAAAATCAAATCTTTGGCAATATCTTTTACTTTGCTTTTGGCTTTTTCTTTGAGTTTGTTCCAGCGGTTGGAGCCAATTCTGTCCAATGTAGGAACAGCCCCATCTTTGCCCGAAAATTTGGAAATCCTGTGCAAAGAGTGAATGCTGATATACAAAATATCATCATTTTTATACATCAAGCGAATAGCTTCTTGCTCTTTACCGTTAACTTCAATCTTCTCCAAACCGCCATATCTGCCCACTCCATGATCTACATGCACAATAAAATCGCCAGGCTTCAAACTATAAATTTCTTTCAGGGTGATAGCCTCACCACGACCATATTTTTCGCGAAGTTTATAACGATGATAACGATTGAAAATATGATGCTCGCTAATTAGTGCAATCTTTAAATCATTGTCCACAAAACCTTCGTGAATATTCAAAATTACAGTTTCGTATTGGGGTTCCAATTTATGATCCTTCAATATTTCATCTATTCGTCTTATTTGAGTTTTGCTATTGGAGGAAATTATATTTTTATATCCTTGAGAATCGTAAGAGTTTAATTCAGTGGCTATTAAATCAAAGTTTTTGTTGAAATGAGGAAGGAAGTTGGTGTTAAATTTGGCAATTTGTAGCCAGTCGAAGCTTGGTTTTTTGGCAAATTCAAAAATTTGAAAATCACTAATATCTGTTATAAAATTTTTCTTTTCCAGAAACAGAATCTCTGGACGTAAATGTACCACTTCACCACTTAGATTGCCATAAATTTCAACACATTTTTCAAATTCAGAATTTAAAATCTCGGCTACATCCATAATATTTTCAATCCACAAACGGCTTTTTTGAGGTAGATATTCAAAAACGGAGACATAGTTTTGTCTCTCAGCTTGCTGACGAATATTGGAAATAATTTCAATTTTATCAAACTGCTCCAACGAGGTCTGCGACTCTACATCGAAAGAACGAATAGAAGTTATATCGTCACCATCCCACTCAATCCGAAAAGGTTTGTCGAAACCGAAGGAGAAAACATCTATAATTCCACCTCTAACAGTGAAATATCCGGGTTCATAAACAAAATCTGTACGTGTAAATTTCTGATTATAAAGCGATTCGGTAAAATAATCAATGTCAATTCTTTCTCCAACAAAAAGTGTGAGTTGTTTTGACTTTAAATCCTTTTTGGTAATAACTTTTTCGGTTATAGCTTCGGGATAAGTGACAATTGCCACCACTTTGTTGGCAGCAAGTTTAGACAAAACTTCCGAACGCATCAAAACATTAGCATTATCGTAGTTTTCCACCTCGTATGGACGGCGATATGAGGTTGGGAAAAAGAGAACACTTTTGTTTTTATAATCCAAATCCTCTTCGCACAAAAGAGCTTCCAAATCGTTGTAGAAATAGGCAGCTTGCTCTTTGTCGGGAAGAATAAAAAAGTGAGTTTTTATATCTGAAATCAAAATAGATTTTGCAACATAAAATGCCTTTGCCGAAGCGGATAGATTTTGCAATACAAAGGAATCCTGCGAAGCAGAAATCTCCCCTATCAAACTGTTTTCCGCACCCTCAAAAAATTGCTCTAAAATTCTATGCTGCTTCATAAGAGTGCAAAAGTAATACAATTTGTGTTAAAGCTGATAATATATTAAGGTTGTTTTATACACAGTTTGAGTTTTACTGAGATCTTCTTTTTGTAGTTTTAAACTTTAGTTTTTGCAACTAAAAGTTTTAGATGAGTATTGTTAATTAACCAATATAGATTAACAATAACTTAACACAAAAAACTCTTGTGTTGTTTGGACATGTTGCTATCTTTGAAAAAATCTTCAAAGATGTTTGTGCTAGAAAATGATTTTTTTGTTATTGAATGTGGTGTTCTGACGCACACACACACACAGGTACACGATGTTTATGCTTTTTTATCGACTAAACTAAATTTTAATATTAATATTTGCCAAAGCAATTATTTTTGTTTTGACGGACCTACGTTCCTAAAATCTTTCATAATCTTTAATGATGTACCACCGTAGCTCCTTGCGGGGGCAGGAGATAAATTTTTTGTATTTATGTAAATTATAGCTAAGTATCAAGCAATCATATAAAATGTGGCTATTGTTTAAAAATAATGGTACTTTGGAGTGTTATTAATCAAATTAAAGTTTAAAAAATGGAAACAAAAGAATTTAAAGATATAAATAATAGTCTGATTGTGATGAAGTCTAACGAGGATACTGATGAAAATGTGAAGAGCAGTAGTAATGGAGTATTTGTTAGAAAATGGAAAAAAGGTGTATTAAAGATATGTACCTATGCAGCATTATTAGCAATGATTGCTCTAATTTTCCATGCTTGTGATAAAAACGAGAACTCGCTTAACAGCTCTGTTAATGAAAACACATATGAAAAATCCGTTGATTTTCCATGGGGAAAAATAACTAGTTTTGACTTAACTAAATTTGTAACTTATCCAGATTTTCCAATAGGAGAATTCCATAATATGTATTTAGATTATTTACCAACTACAAATGTTTTTCCTAACCAAACAGCGTATAATCAGTATGAATTAATACACCTAATTCTCCCGCGTGAGGTGCGGCAACAATTGGATGATGCGAATGTTACAAGTGAAGTTGTTGGTGATGCAGTTTCAATAGTGCTAGAAACAAAGGGTTTCACAAAAGAATATGTTTTATTTATTTCAGAAGTCTATCCGAATGTTCTCTCGTATTTTGAAAAACTACAAACACATATAGACTATGATATGGCTGATAATTTCATGAGTGGAGATATAGATAAAACCCTAAACTTTTTTTTAGAACTAAGAGAGCAAGCTGTATTTGAACTTGTTGATGAACGTGATAGAAATATAATGTTAGGTACACTTGAAATTGCAGCTTATAGTTCTGTGTATTGGTATAATATGTTATGGACAGACACAGGAAAAAGCCCGTGGCATTTTCTTTTTATTGATGAAGATGATGAGGTTCTTAAAGCTCCAGGACCTTTTATAAAATGGTTGATAAAAGCAGGGAAAACTGTAGTCAAAGTCGTTACGACCGTGGGAACGGATGTAGCTTGCTTTAGTGCGGGGAATTTTTTAGCCCCAGGTTCAGGGGTGCCTTGTGCTGCTGCAGGTTCTGGTGTAGTTGTAACAGCTTTAAAAGAATGGTAAAATTAATTGCAATAACCACTAAGTTTAAAATACGAAGTGGTTATTGCTAAATCATAAAATATATTTGCTATGAAGAGTTTTTTTATTTTAATTTTAGTACTTGTTGTGTTTTCTGCAAAATCACAAAGTACATCAGATGTAGAAAGTTCAAGTAAATCTAAGAACACTAGCATTTCGCTTTTTACAGGATTTTCTTTTGTAAGAAACAATCAATTTAAACAATCTTTGGAAGATAATGGTCTTTTGGTGGATATTCCTCCAGTAAATGCACTTATGGGCTTAAAAGCAAATACGATAAATTTATATAATTATGGAATTTTAAGTGTTGAAATAGGAGCGGAAGGAAGTAGTCAAGCAAAAAATAATAGTTATACAGCTTTGAGAAATATAAACGGTGTAGTTGAAATACTTTTCCCTATATTAAATGAAGAGAAGATAAAAGTTTTCCCTACTTTCGGTGTAGAATATGCCTACTCTACGTTTGAATACTATCAGCTGGACGATGCCACGATCTCCTTTCAAGATTTGCTTACAACAAATTATGGCGGGATAAACTTAAATCGCGATTATACTTTCTATGCTCTGTTTGGAGTTTCACTCAATTACTTTTTTAGAGAGAATCTTGGTGTGTCAGTTTTTTCCAGATATAGAATCCCATTAGATAAAAACAATGCTCACTGGAGAGTGGCAAATACCAAATCTGAAGTTACTAACTTAGATAATTATATTTCTAATTACATCTCCTCGGGAGCTGGAATTGTCTTTCCATTTTAGACGAAACTATGAAACTTAATGGCGGTTGTCTCTAAAAGGCAAAATGTAAGGTGTTAATGATGTGGGTGAATGTATCACGATAATTCATTGACGTGAATAAGTGCGATTTCCGAAAACAACGCAGCAGTTTGACTTTTATGGGGTACCTTGTCTAAATTATGGATTGGAACTTTTCTTACAAAAAAGATTAGGTAAAACTATTGGTTGGGTGGGGGTTATAGCATCAAGAGCCGAAAGAATATTTGAAAATATTAATAATGGTAAAACATATTCCTTCAAATACGACTGACTATTGGATATTAATATCGTGGTAGATCTAAAGATAAATGACAAAATTGATGTTTCGGCAACTTGGATCTATGGCACAGGCTACCCATAACCCTTGCTACAGAAAAACATACAATTGATGATAAAGAAGTTTTCGTTTATTCAGACAAAAACTCCTTTAGAATGAGAGATTACCATAGATTGGACATCTCTACAAATTTTAATAAAAAAACAAAATGGGGGCAAAGAACCACGTTCTTTGGCATATTCAATCTCTACAATCATCAAAACCCATATTACTATTATTACGATCGTAAATTTTCGATAGGTACGAACTTTGAGCCAGAGTATGATGATTTGAAGTTGTGCCAAAGAAGTCTTTTTAGCCTCTACCCTTCTGTTAGCTACAGCTTTAAATTTTAAAACACTAAAACGATTTATTACTACTTTGTTTTTTAACTCTGCTCTTTGTTTTTGAAAAGCTACAATTTCCACTAATTTACTTCATAAAAACAATAAATTCACAAATGATGAATTTATTTAGTATATTTGAAAAATAAAATTTATTATTTATGTTAGAAAAGTATAAAGCCTATTACGCAACAAGGGCAAGGAGGTATGAAGATAATCCCCATTATCAGAATAGCTATCAAGCTGAAAAAGCCCTATCAGACAGGGTTCAATCCCTTAATAGCTTAGACGAAATGGGTGGGGAAATAAAAAATTTGAGTGATAATTGTGCCTTTGCTCTAATAAAAGATGAAGCCATATTGGAACTTAACCACCTTGAGAAACATCAAGAGGTGATTAGAATGAATAAATCACAGCAAATTTTAGATAGATTAGATAGTTTCGATAATATTGTTGATTTGATGACTTTTATTACAGAAGTTTCCAACGAAAATAGCGTAGAGGTATCTTTAGATGAGGCACATAGAGAGTATTTTTTTGATCAGTTGGATCACATATTGAGTTATTTGAGGCTTACTAAAGTGGAAGTTCCCGATGAATATAAGCCATTTATAAAGAGGATGATAGATAGCCTTATAGAAGAACAAATAGATGGAGTTAAGTCCTTTGAAGAGACTATGCACCCTTGGAATGAGAATTGGAAGCTCAACCCAGATATTTGTTTTGAGTATCGACATATAAGACACTCTATATATGATGTCGAGTTGGTGAAAGAGTTAAGAGAGGTTTATAGAACATTAGTAAACAGATAAAATTTTAGCCATGGCAATAGATCCTATGATGATAAATCCTATACTGGATATTTATAAAAAAATGATAGTTGAGTGCGAAGAGAAGCAGATAAGTGGAGAGAATTTTGACAAAATGTGTGAAGTTTACGACCGAATAGAGCAGCTGGGTAAAGAGTTGTCGGACTTTAATGAGTTTAATGCCATAGTGATGAGAGAGAATTTATATGGCATGTTTGGTGATTATTACGGTAGAGCTTTAATGGATGTGGCAAAGTCAAATGAAACTGACGGATATGACGATGCTCAGCTTCTTAAGAATAATTTAGAAGCCTTAAAAGATGCAATAAAAACCATCAAAGAAGAGTATAAAAATGCATTAAGTCGTGCAGAAAACGAGGGTGATAGGAGAGAGGTAGAAGTTTTGCACAACCCCGATTCCATTATAAAACCCATTGAGGACTTAATCGCCCTTGGCGAAGAAGAGGGAATGACTTATCCAGACTTTTTACGAATACAGATAGAAAGAGGTTTGGACAAGGCTGCAGAAGGTACAGTGGCAACAAAGTCAGGATTACAGTTTATAAAAGGAAGTGTTGAATGCAATCCAAGTAGCCCGTACGAATTGAGAATTTGGGAGGAAAAGTATAAAAGCTTTGAAGCAATTAGTGCAAAATCTAAATTCGGTGTACCAAATCTTATGGAATTGAGTATGGCAGATGATGATATTGAAAGAAAGTATTATTTCCAAGATGAACAGTTTAGAAAAATAACTAAAATATGGGAGGGTTTGTTGAGTAGCTTGAGTTTATGGAGCTTAGCTCATGCTAGTTTTGCACCATACATCGATCCATGGAAGAGGTTTGATAATCCGCCAGAACAAGTGCGGTATGAAATTAATGTTACTCCAGGGTTTTTTGTCCAAGAGTTGGCACAGTTAGAAGAAATTTTCGGGATAGGTTTTTATGATATTTTCACCCACGAAACATTTTT
>JAAYKF010000045.1 GCA_012522535.1 Bacteroidales bacterium | reverse complement strand
TCTTTGAAATCGATAATGTCAAAATGATCTAATAAACCACAGGGCAATAAGTACGATAAAAATGATAAATCCATAGCTATTTTTAAATGCAAAGATAACTACTCTCCCCAAATATTTAAGGTGTCCCTCGATAACCAATGATGCATTTCCGAAAGCTCTGTTTTTGTTGTCAAAGTTTTTCTCATACTGATGATCCCAAAATGGATTTGACATCCAAGGCCAGTTCATATACCAAGTTTGTGCTTTGCCGTTTTCGTCCATAATGTAATTTTCCATGGACTCATTACTCACATTTCGGGGCATATGTATATAGTTTCGGTTTACGTTGTTGTGCATGTCCGAAAGTCCAACTCTATTGTTGAAACGCTGATTTACGAATGAGCCATACATATTGAATCTAACTCTTTTGTGCAGTTGCGAACCCAAGTTTAGCCCAATATTTGTTCTGTTCATATTGGAGTTGGGGATAATATCTCTATTTCTGAGGTCGGTGAGCGTTAGCCTATAATTGTTGGATTTGAATTTTCCACCCACAGAGATGGAGTTATTGGCCAAAATTCCTGTTCTGAAATAGTCTCTATAATTGTTTGGTTGTGGACTAAACTCTCTCTCTTTCCCGTCCCAATCAATAATTGTTTGTCCTTCCATTCGTGGACCCCAGCTACCTTTTGCAGCATCAATATTTGGGTCGAAAACTGGAATACCATCGCTGTTAATCATCCATGGACCCGAAAACTGACCATTTCTTCCAGCTCCATATTCATTTTGCAATTTCCACATTACATATGGAATTTCGAAGGAGGTGTTGGTGCTGAAGTCAATTTCCATTTTGCTATTTCCTTGTCCACCCTTTTTTGTTGTAATAAGAATTACTCCATTGGCGGCTCTGGAGCCATATAGAGCAGAAGCACTGGCACCTTTCAAAACTGAAATACTTTCAATGTCATCGGGGTTGATATCCGAAACACCACTACCAAAATCGCTGCCACCCCATTCGCCACCAGCACTACTCACCACAGAGTTGTCGATGGGAACGCCATCAACAACAATCAAAGCTTGGTTGTCGCCCGTGAAGGAGTTGAAACCACGCATAACTATTTTTGTGGATGATGCACTACCACCCGAAGAGGAAGTAATATCTAAACCAGCAACCTTTCCACTTAGCTGATTCATAACGTTGGCATCTTTTGCAGTTTGCAAATCTTCGCCACTAACCTCTGTTACCGAATATCCAAGGGATTTTTTCTCACGCTTAATACCCAATGCTGTAACAACTACATCGTCCAAAACTGTTGCCTCTTGCGACAAATATACATCAAGTTTGGTTCTCCCTTTAAGGGGAATATTTTGGGTTTTATATCCTATAAATGAAATAACCAAGGTGTCGTTGGGCGAGTTGGTTCTGAGGTTAAACTTTCCGTCAATATCGGTGGTTGTGCCGATGATGGTGTTTTGCACCCTAATTGTAACCCCAATTAAACTGCTGTTATCATCATTGTCGAAAATTGTACCAACAACGGTGTGGCTTTGTGAATAAGATATTAGAGAAAATGAAATTAAGAATAATCCACTTAGGATTAATTTTGATAAATTGGATTTAGTTTTTCCCTTTTTCAAATTATAACGTTTTAGTTGCATAGCAAATATTTTATTTTCAGTTTGCTAAGATAATAAAGAAAAACTATATCGTTTTAGACGAACTTTATTTTAACACTATTTTAAGTGGTTATTGATTTGTTAAATGGATTTAGATTGTTTAGTTTTGTTTGTATTAGTCTGGTATTCAGTTGGTTGTGTTTTTGGAGTATTTTGTCGAAAAATCTGCCTTTTATCCGATTTGTTTGAAATTTAAACTTTTAGATTTTAGCATTTTTAAGGATTTCTAAATCAATTTAGAGTGGCAAAATAAATAATCCGCAGATAAAAACTGCGGATTATTTATAAGTTTAAAATGTTTTACGACAATTTTGCCAAGGCATTTTTTATTCTCCCCACAGCATCAATAAGTTTATCTGTTGAGGTGGCATATGACAGTCTGATACAGTCTGGATCGCCGAATGCACTACCGGGAACTAAAGCCACTTGTGCTTCATACAACAGGTAGAAACAAAGGTCGTTGCCATTTTGAATATCGTATTTGTCATATTTTTTACCATAGTACCATTTCACATCTGGGAAGAAGTAGAATGCACCTTGTGGCATGGTAACATGGATATTTGGTATCTCTTTCAGCAAGTTGAACATAATATCTCTACGCTCTTTGAAAGTATTACGCATATTTATAATATCTTCACTTGTTTCGGGGTCTATGTCGAAGGCAGTGATGGCAGCCCTTTGAGCCATGGAGTTTGTTCCAGAGGTTATTTGCCCTTGGATTTTATTGCAAGCTTTTGCAATTTTCAAATTTGCAGCCATAAAACCAATTCTCCAGCCGGTCATAGCAAAACCTTTCGATACTCCATTAATGGTGATAACTCTGTCCTTAACGTTTTCAAATTGTGCTAAACTTTCGTGCTTGCCTTCAAAATTTATATGCTCATAAATTTCGTCGGCCATAACAAAAACATGAGGATGTCTCTCCAAAACTTCAGCAATAGCTTTCAGCTCTTCTTTGCTATATAGCATTCCCGTTGGGTTTGAGGGGCTGCTAAACATTATCAGTTTAGTTTTGGGAGTAATGGCATCTTCCAATTGCTTGGGAGTAATCTTAAAATCGTTCTCAATTCCACAACGAACAATCACGTTGGTTCCTTCAGCTAAGTCCACTATGGCTGTGTACGAAACCCAGTAGGGGGCAGGTACAATAACCTCGTCGCCTTTGTTTACGAGTGCCATAACAGCGTTGGTAATACTCTGTTTTGCTCCAGTGGAAACCACAATTTGCTCGGGAGTATAATCCAAACCATTGTCGCGTTTCAATTTGTTGGCAATAGATTTGCGTAGCTCTGGATATCCGGGAACTGGTGAGTAGTGTGTCCAGTTTTCGTCAATGGCAGTTTTGCCAGATTCTTTAACAATCTCGGGAGTGTCAAAATCGGGCTCGCCAATGCTCAGACTAATTACGTCCATACCTTTAGCTCTTAATTCACGAGCAATTTGTGTCATGGCAAGTGTTTCCGACTCCGCCATCTCAGTTACACGTCTAGATAAAAATTCCATAATATTATTGTTTTTAATTACTTTTCATAAATCAACGATGCAAAATTAGTAATAAAAATGCTTCTTTTACAATTTACTATGAGTAATAGCAACAATATTATTTGTTGGGTGAATATTCAATGGTGTTAATGGTCAAAGGTAGTTCGTTAGCAAGCTCATTGTCGGAGTCTAAAAGAACATCTCCAGCAATGGTATTGTAGCCTTTGGGAAGTGAAGAATAGTCGTCGGTTTCGTAGCCCAAAAACACAGAATAATTCTCAAATTTGGGGTTTGTTTCTGGGTCAACATATCCACCAAAATCCCAGTCGATGCCAAAAAATTTAAATGGTTTTTCTGCCCACTCCCTTAGTTCGCCAATGGTCATGCCTAGTCTCAGACCATTTTCGCACTGCCAATAGTTGTAGTCAATGTCCCTCTGATTATAATCTTCATCAAAGTGATAAAATGTAAGTTTTACAGAAAACATCTTGCTAAAATCCGTGTCATCGCTGTCCCAAATAACCGTTAATGGATGGTCGCTTTCGGCGAAAATTGTAGTGGTTTTTATAAAGGTATTTCCCTCATCGTAGGAGGTTTCTCCGTGAGATAAATTTTCCTTTCCAAAACTCTTTTCTAAACCTTCTAAATTTTCTAAACTCCACACAAATTCAAGGCTGTTTTGTGCCTCTTTATCTTCTTTTTTATCTAAACTCTTGTTTTTAGAATCTCCGCAATATAGTAAAATAATGCTCATGCATAGAGTAATCAGTGCTAAAGTAAATAGTTTTCTCATAATTCTTGTTTTTTTCAGCGTAAAGATAAGAAAATTTAGAGATAAAGTTTTAATTATTGTTAAAAGGTTGAACAAAATCACCCTTTTTAAGCTTGTTTATGCACGTTTATATAGTATAAACGAAATTAATTTGTATTTTTGCACTCGCAAATTAATGATATACATAAAACGATATATTTAGAAGTTGACATATGAAAAAGATATTTTATTTAATTACAGTACTGTTTTTTACATTTTTAGCACCAAAGAATGCAGATGCCCAGATGACTATTGAATCTGAGAAATCTTATAAAGTGGAGTTTTACATTAATAACATTTCTATAGTAAACCTTGTTGTTAATGGCGGAGGGTACACTTATCAACTTCAATTAGATTATACAATCAAGTACATTGGAAGAAACATACCCAAAAGTATGTGGACTATGCAGGGATATTTAATAACTATAGATGACCATGATGGTTCTTATTTTGCTTTAGATAAAATCACAACTTGTCCAGAAAAATCTGAAAAATTCGGAATATATGTAGTTAATGGAGTAACAATTTCATCACTTATGTCATGCATCAGAGAAGACCATGATGTTGTTAGACCAAGTGATGTAGTTTTAAGCTTAAGGCTACAAGTGCATGGAAAAGACCTTGAAAACAGAGTTGAAACATTTCCATTGGACGTTAGTCCACTACCAATTGAGCTTTTGTCGTTCTCAGCTAAGGCAAATGGAGGACTTACAGTTTTCAACTGGTCCACAGCCACAGAGGTAAACAACGACTATTTCTCCATCGAAGTGAGCGACAATGGTGTAGATTTTGCCACCATTGCCACCATAAGTGGAGCTGGAAATAGCAATGTGCTGAAAAATTATTCTTACGAATATTTTGGTGCCGATTTCAAATATGCTCGTTTGCGTCAAACCGATTTTGATGGCAAAAATGAAACATTTGGAATGATTACTGTTAAGCAAGCCAATGAAGCATTGACCGAAATATCAGTATATCCAAATCCGGCTACTTCAAATATTATGAATATTTCTGTTGACAATATTGATGAGTGGAACTTGACAGTTTACACCTTAGACGGCAGAGCAATGCACACTATTGAGCATTTGGCTTTCTCCATTTCAATGCCCGAACTGAAAAGTGGAATGTATATTTTGAGATTTTTAAACAGATATAATGGCGAAACTATTTCGGTGAAATATTCTAAAAAATAATCCTAATAAATTCTAAAATAATTTATCCCAGATGGCTTCAAATCTATCTGGGATTTTTTTGCTTTGTGATTTTTAGAATTTTTATGAATAATATATGATATATTGTATGAACAAAATGAGGCTTTAAAGGCTTAATTATTTAACTTTGTTGAAATTATTATATGAAGCAAATTATCTATATCATAATATTTCTATTGGCACTTAATGGTTTGACTGCCCAAAGTTTCGACAGTTTTTCTCAGGAGAAACAGTCGATGCTAAATGTCAATTTAAGTGCTGGTGCTTATGTGGGGGCTTCCAAATCCTATGCCTATGGAGCATCGTATTTAGCACCCTCTGTCTCCATAAAGTCAAATCCTAAATTGGAGTGGGGCATAGGTGCATTTATGATGCAGGGATTTTCTAATTTTCAGCAAAGTCAGGACTTCCATTCACCATTTTTGAGACCCCAAACAGGAGTTTTTGCCTATGGGAAATATTTTGCTTCGGATAGAATTTCCATCACAGGGGCTGTTTATCAAGGCTTGAGCTCCCTGTCGGTAACAAATTTGGACTTAGATAATGTCAAACAAAACCAGTCGTACTATTTGAATGTTGATTACAAACTAAACGAAAATACAAGCTTCCAAATTGGCTTTCAGTACTCCAATGGAAGAAGTCCAATGCCCTTTGGCACACCTCATAAAGGTATAATGTTAGACGGCTTTAATAGAACAAACCCTTTCTTTATGTATTAAAAATAAAATAAAATAAATATGAAAACCAGACTATTATCCTTACTTTTCGCTGCAATTATTTTGGCATCTTGCGGAAGCAATAAAAAAGAAGAGACTATTGCTAATGATGAGTCTAAAACAGAGGCTATCAATGAAGCCCTACAAACTGAGCAGATTTCAGCAAATCTTATTGCTGCCGATGAAGGCATTGTTCAACAAGCAAATTACGACCTCTTTACGAAAAACATTTACAATAAGGGTGTAGTAGGATTTGATTGGAAGTTATTGACAGACAAGCCAGTAGTAGTAGATTTTTACGCCGATTGGTGTCGTCCATGTAAAATGATTGCACCCATAATGCAAGAGCTTGCAGCCGAATATAAGGGCAAAATTCATTTTATAAAAGTTGATACAGATGTTGAGGGTCAATTGGCATATGAATATGAAGTACAAGGAATCCCAATGGTTATGTTATGCCCAACTAAGGGAGGTCCACAAAAGCTGGTAGGAGCCATGGATAAGGCTTCATACGTAAAAGCAATTAATGATACCTTCGGACTTTAATTGAAATAGAAAACTTAAACTTAATACATATAACCAAAAGCTATCTCGAAAATGAGATAGCTTTTTTTTGTGAGATTACAAAAATAAAGAGATTTTAGTTGGATTTTAATTATGAATTTTGATTGAAATACCTATTTTACATTAAAGTTTACCAGTTCATAATTTGTACTTCGACCGCCTTCGTCAGTTTCTTGCAAAATTCCTTTATCTATTAAATCTTTTATATCGCGTAATGCTGTGTCAGTGGAAACTTTTGTGATTTTCGCCCATTTACCTGTTTTTAGTTTGCCCTTAAAGCCATCAAATAGCATATTTAAGATTGTTCTTTGCCTTTCGTTGATAGGTGTGTGTTCGTGTAGTTTCCAAAATTCAGCTTTACACATTATTTGTTCTGTTGTTTGTTCGGTAGTTAGCATTGCGTTTTTGAGACAGTGCAGAAACCAATTTATCCACTCGGTAATATCGCCTGTGCTGTGTTGTACTTTTTGCAAAACTTCGTAATAGCGTTTGCGTTCTATTAAAATTTGGCTCGACATACTATAAAAACGTTCGCCACTATTTTCAGAGCGAGCAAGTAGCATATCGCTTATGGCTCTTGCTATACGTCCGTTGCCATCATCAAAGGGGTGAATAATTATAAACCAAAAGTGAGCAATAGCAGCCTTAAGTATATTATCGATTTGATTATCATTATTAAACCAATCTAAAAATCTATCCATTTCAGATTTAACTGATTTTGAGGCAATGGCTTCGTAATGGATTCTTTCTTTACCCATTGCACCCGAAACCACCTGCATTTCACCTGTACGATATTTACCCACTTCTATTTTGTATGGACCACTGTATGATGTGGAAAAAAGTGCTGCATGCCAACCAAGTAGGCGTTCTTTTGTTAAGGGCAAATCGTAACGCTGTGTAGCATCAAGCATCATTTCTACAACACCTTCAATATGACGACTGCTTGGCACAAGGCCAGCTGTGTTAATACCTAAGCGTCTAGCTATGGAAGAGCGTACTTGGTTGTAATTGAGGAGTCCGCCCTCTATTTCAGAAGATTTTACTATGTCTAAAGTTAAGGAGCTAAGCGTAAGCTCTTCTTTATCGGAAAACCCCAAGGCGTTCATTTGCCCGATGATTTTTCCTTGCATCAATCGAACTTCACCAAATACAGCATTTATTGCTTTATCCTGCCAGGTGAAATTTGTCCAATTTTTATGTTCGTATATGTATTTTGCCATAGTTAAAAAATTATTATGTGACAAATATACAAAATATTCGTCGCAAATATGCGGTGAATGGTTTTTTTATTCACCGCAAAAAGAAATTAATAGTTCTTTTTTTGTTGGATTTGAGGTGCTTTTGTATTATTGTTGGCTATTTGCGTCTGACTAATTTTGTGCAGAGGAATTGATTTAAAATGCTAA
Source organism: Bacteroidales bacterium (assembly GCA_012522535.1). Classification (GTDB taxonomy): domain Bacteria; phylum Bacteroidota; class Bacteroidia; order Bacteroidales; family WCHB1-69; genus JAAYKF01. The sequence goes on along the minus strand of JAAYKF010000045.1, from coordinate 4,163 downwards.
ATTTTCTCCATTATAACAATATACTCATTGTTCATTGTTGATGATGTTTTTCCTTTTTATTTGTGGGGCTATTAGCTTTTGGCATTCTTTTGTTGGGTATTTCTCGCACAATTGTTGTTATATGATCGAAACCATTTTTCTCGAACAATTCAACAGTAATATAGTCCAAAGGTATTTGTACACCTTTTACGGTTCTATTGCCTACAACGTATGCTATACGTCCTTTATGTCTAACTGCTTTTGCAACATTATCTATGGATGATTTATAGTCGTTCAAAAAACTTTCAACCTCTATAAATCGCTTTGCATCTTCCTCTTTTATTTCGTTCAACTCCTTTTTAGCATATTCGGAATGGAAGTCTATCATATCATTTTTTCTATTGCCTCCCATAAGCATATTATCAATTTGTGAAGCACTTTCTACACCAAGCCATTGATTTGAAAGCCTTGAGAACTGTCCGTATGCAACTGTTGTTTTTGAGTCGCCATATGGTGGTGAACATAGAACAAAATCGATTTCCCTATTTAGTACCTCTTTGGGGTTGATATGACAGGTATTAAAGTTGTGTACATGAACGTACGTATCTAGATCTTTGTCGTTTAATGATTTCAAACCCTCTATGTTCCTGGTTATTTTACTAAAGAATATACCAAAAGTATCAGGTTTGTGTTGCTCCATTCTGTGCTTAGGCATCCTGTATAACTTGAATTCGCTATTTCTCGTATATGAAACCTCCCTAAAAGATTCGCTTAATGCAACTAGAAAAAAGTCTTGATACTCTTCATCTATGGTGTCCTGGATTCTATTTAAAAGAAAAGTAAGTTCAAATATTGATTTTCTGCTAAACCAAAAGTCAATATTTTTGAAGTCAACGAGTTTTAACGCACCTTTGTTTTTATTAAAAGAATAAGCAAAGGTATCGTCAGATAAGGAATCTCTATAATGTAGAATTTTGTCTATATTGTAATTAGTGGTTTTTGCTACTGAAATCAGTCTAGCCATAGGGTTCAAGTCTGTCCCAGCTGATTCTATTTTTGCTAGTTTTGCCTCTAACATTGTTGTTCCTGTTCCACAATATGGATCAAAAATATAGTTTGTGTTTTTGGGCTTAAACTCTTCTATTAATCTTCTCGCAATTTGCGGAAACATTATAGCAGGATATGAATGATAGCAGTGCGTAAATTCTTTAGTATCAGCACCAACAAAACTCCAACTATTGTCAATTACTCTTTTTTTTATTTTCTAACACACATATATAAGTGTGTGCAAATATAAGAATAAATATATATCCAATTTTGAGAATAATATTACAATGTAATTAATTTCCACTTCCAAGTTCAGTGGTCAACCGATCCGCTATTGTTGAACCACAAAGGTGCAGAGGAGGCACGGAGGGCACAAAGGAAGTTTGTTTAACCGTGAATTTTACGAATTGTAATAAATACAATTCGTAAATACATATAAGAAAAAAACATAATAGAACTATTTTTATAAATTGACATTTGTGTTCTATTATGTTTTTTCTTTATATGCATTATTTTGTCGAAGACAAAATAAAATTCCAAAAGAACGTAAATTTATCCTCGTTTCTGTGTTTTTTGTCTCTGACAAAAAATAATTGGCGTAGGCAAGGAGCTGTGTTCTCTGTGTGTTCTCCGTGTCTCCGTGGTTAAAAAAACCAAGTTTCAAGCTTTCCAAGACTGAGTGGTCAGCCGAAGCATAACCGCACAAGCTCTGTTAGTCGACAGACCACACTTTCTCCTTTTTTCTTGTAACTTTCTCCTAAAAACTCACAATTTACAATTCATAATTGTTCATTGTTCATTAAATCCTCCGTGTCTCCGTGGTTAAAAAAAACCAAGTTTCAAGCTTTCCAAGACTGTGTGGTCAGCCGAAGCACCACCGCACAAGCTCTGCTATTCGACAGACCACACTTCCAACTTATTCTTCCACAATCATAATAAATCCACCACCTTTTGCCATTCTGATTTGCATTTTGCTATTGGAACTTATTGTGCCATTGGTAATATTGTATAAGTGTGGTCTCTTTTCGTAGTGTGATTTTTTGCCATCGCTACAAAGGGAGAATTTGTACTCTTTGCTGTCTTTCAGGAAATCAAAATTTAGATTTATTTTTCTTGCTTTTTCGTTGGTGATTCCGGCTATATACCATTTCTTGTTGTTTCGACGAGCCACAACCACATATTCGCCAATTTTGGCATCTAAAACCTTGGTTTCGTTCCATGTTGTGGGCATGTTTTTTATAAACTCAAAAGCTGGATGATTTTCATAATTCTCTATCATATCGGAAGCCATTTGCATAGGACTATAAAGTATAATCATCAAAGCAATTTGGTTGGAAATGGTGCTGTGTACACTACTTTCACCCCTGTCTAAATCGTTCCATTTCACCCTTTTGTCTTTAAATTTCTCCAATTTTATGTCGAAAATTCCGGGGGTATAATCCATGGGTCCAGCCAAGGCTCTTGTGAAAGGCAAAATACATGTGTGAGAGGGCGGATTTCCGTCGCTCCACGCATTCCACTCCATTCCACGAACGCCCTCGAAGGTCATTAAATTTGGATATGTGCGTGCCAAGCCCGATGGAATTATTGGCTCATGCACGTCCAAAATAATATTGTATTCCATTGCTTTTCGCATCACCTTGTTGTAGTGTTCAACCATATACTGACCGTGATGATGCTCTGTGGGCGGATTTACAGGACCGGCATAACCAGTTTTTACATATTTAATTCCCAAATCTTTGTAGAATTTAAAAGCTCTATCTAAGTTTTTTTCGTAACTGACAATATCTCCGCCAGTTTCGTGATGACCGATTATTTCGATGTTTTTCGATTTGGCATATCTTGTAATTTCATAAATATCAAAATCGGGATAGGGTGTAACAAAGTCGAAAGCGTCGGGTTTACCCCAATCTTCCCAACCGGTGTTCCAGCCCTCAATCAGAACGCCATCTATGCCATTTTTGGCTGCGAAATCTATATAGCGTTTGGTATTTTCGGTGGTGGCACCATGACGATTGTTTTCCAATTTCCATTCGGTAACACCCAGATGCATTTCCCACCATATTCCGATGTAGTTTATGGGCTTAATCCACGAATAATTTTGCTCTTTGGCAGGTTCGTTGAGGTTTAAAATCAAGGATGATTCCATCAATCCGCCGGCACTTGACGATAGCTGAACGGCTCTCCATGGCGAAATCAGGCTGTCTAAAACACGCACAGCAACGCCATCCGACCATTTCACCAAATTGACCCTAAAATTGGTTTTTTCTTTCTCATTTTGCAATATGGTCATGCTACTGTATTTGTCTATAGCGGCTTCGTAAACGCTTATGAAATTTCCTTTGGGCGTTTGCATGGTAAAAGGTGCAGCCACGTGGGGAGCTTTGGCAATTTTTGTGTTGAAATATAATTTTTCAAGGGTGTTGTAATCAGCCCAAATCCACCAACAATTATTGTTTTTAGAAAAATTGAACTGACTAAGTTCCTCCATCAAATTTACAATTTTATCATTGTCATAAAATTTGTATCTAAAGGCAAAACCGTCATCATAGGCTCTGAAAACCACCTTTAGTTGGCGACTTCCATTAAGTTCATTTACTAGTAAACTAATTTCATTGTAATTTTCAACTATTTTATCCGATTGTCCCCAAACAGGTTCCCAACTGCCTCTATATTCACTTTTTTCAATCTTCAAACTTTTAAAGTTAACAAGGGAATCGTTTTCCTGAAAAACCAAGCCTAAAAGTGAGTTGTTGATGATTTTTTCATTATTAAATTTAGCTTGATAATATAGTTTCTTATCTATCAATTGTAGTTTTATTTCTATATTTTTTGAAGGTGAAAATAAAACTTCAGTGGCGAAACTAAAAGTTTTAGAGAGCACTATAAGTGTGATAAAACTTAATTTTAAAATGTTTTTCAAGTTTGTTTTCATCTTAATTTAGTTATTAATTAGCCCATTTTTTCAAAAAAATCGGAACTATATTTCTTATTGAATTTTATAAAATTGGAATCTGTTTTTTCTCCATTATAAAATTTTGACTTGGAGCTCTTTCTCTTAATATATCCCATGGGAGTGAATATAAAAATATGGGTAATGAAAAGTAGAATATAAAAAACAGAAAGAAAAATAAATT
>JAAYKF010000044.1 GCA_012522535.1 Bacteroidales bacterium | reverse complement strand
TGTGGGCAACAATGTCTATTTACGTGGACTAATTGAGTATTCCAACAACTGCTCAAAAAACTGTTTCTATTGTGGCATTCGTGGCGATAATGAGTTGAATGTGAAATATGTAATGGACGATGACGAAGTTTTAGAGGCAGCCAAATTTGCCTTAGATAACGATTTTGGCTCTATTGCCATTCAAGCAGGCGAACGCTCCGATAGAAATTTTACTAAAAAAATCACCGATTTACTTCATAAAATCCGTGAAATTAGTGGCGGAGAATTGGGAATTACCCTATCGCTGGGCGAGCAAAGCGAAGAAGTTTTTAAAGAGTGGTTTGATGCCGGCGCACACAGATATCTACTCAGAATTGAAGCCTCCGATAAAGACTTATATTCAAAACTTCACCCAAAAGACCACATTTATGATGACAGAATTAAAAATCTAAAACTACTTCGCAAGGTGGGATATCAGGTGGGGACAGGAGTGATGGTTGGGCTACCATGGCAAAGCTACGAAAACTTGGCTGACGACATACTATTTATGAAAAGCATAGATATAGATATGTGCGGAATGGGACCATATATCGAACATAGAGACACACCTCTTTGGGAACATAAAGACATACTTAAACCCCAAAAAGAACGCTTTGAACTGACTCTAAAAATGATAGCTCTGCTCCGAATAATAATGAAAGATATAAACATTGTTGCCTCCACAGCTATGCAAACATTAGACCCACACGGACGCGAAAAAGCCATTGCAGTTGGAGCAAATATTATTATGCCCAACCTTACACCCCTAAAATATCGCGAAGGCTACCTAATTTATGAAAACAAACCCAACCTAAACGAAGAAATTGTTGAAACTAAAATAGCTTTAGAAAAAAGCTTAGCCCAAGTGGGAGCACAAATTGTTTATAAAAAATGGGGCGACTCAAAGCATTTTAAAGAGAGAAATAAAACCAAATAAAATCCAACTTCTGGGATAGTAAAACACAGATTTACACCAAAAAACACAAAAGGGGAGGTTATGAAAAAACTAAAAATCATATTTATAAGCCTATTGCTGTTTTTCATTTCCACCGAAACTTATGGTCAAGAAAACCTTATAGAAGCATTTTTTGGTCCCGCCTCTTTTGGCTATAATTTTCAATCAGAAATTGGCGGAGGCGTTTCTACGCTATACCAGACCAATCACTCCAAACCGCTATTTGGACCTTTTATTAAATATAGATTATATGATGGCGAAAGAATTTGGTTTGGCAAAAGAGTGAAAATATATCACAATTTGGGAGCAAGCTATTTTTTCAAAAACGAAAAACAAAGTAGTGGCAGTTTTAAAGCCATTCCTAAAAACTCTTCAACACCTAATGATATTGATGTTGCATATAAATTTACCGAAGGTATTAGTTATTTAATGTTTGATATTGGAACCGATTATTATCTATTTACCAACAAAAATGAAAGCTTTTCCATATATACCGGCTGGATTTTAGGCTTAAATATTCCCCGCTATCATGGCAATTATGATATTTTTAGCTATGATTATAGAAATTACACCCTCCAAACTCCAACAAATTGGGAAAATAAATATAGTAAATCGGAGGCGATTTTTAAAGCTGGAATAAATATGGGCTTCAATCTTTATGTCGGACTTTGGAGCTCCATATATCTTGAGGTATTACCTTTCTACAACATCCACACAGGGGGAAGAATTCCTCCCGATTTTACCATCGACAGTAGATTTTTTATAAAAACAAGCTTGGGATATAGATACTTTTTCGAATACGATTGGAGAAAATCACATTATTAAAAATCAATAAAAAACACTACTTTTGCATTCACAATAGTGAGAATTTGGGTGAATTTATTATTTTATGAAGAATAAAATTAGTTTTTTAGCTATATTTCTGATAATACTTGCTTATGTGATATTTCTAGGAAAAATTGGTATTCATAAAGAACCAAAAACTGTAATTTCCTACGATATTATCTCCTACTATGCCTACCTACCTGCTACTTTTATCGAAAAAGATTATAAACTCAGAAAATGGGAACACGAAGAACCTTGGAAGAGCCGGTATTGGCCTCTTTATGTACCCCAAACTGGAAATTATGTTATAAAAACCAGCATGGGGCTTACATTCCTGTACTATCCTTTTTTTCAAGTGGCACACATTTTAGCACCCTATTTGGGCTACGAAAACAATGGTTTTACAGCACCCTATTCCACAGCATTAATTTTGAGTTCGCTATTTTATCTCACTTTGGGAATGCTTTTGCTACGAAAAGTTTTACTGCAAAATTTTAGCGACATAATCACCGCAGCAACACTTCTGATTATTGGCATTGGCACAAACCTATTTTGGTATGCCACCAAAGAAGCAGCAATGTCGCACAGCTACAGCTTTGCACTATTGGCTCTTTTTATGTTTTTAACGGAAAAATGGCACAATAAGCCAAATTTGAAAAACACTGTTTTTTTGGGGCTAAATGTTGGACTTATTTCCCTTGTTCGACCCACAAATGTACTGGTTGTACTCTATTTTTTGCTCTACAATATTCTAAGTTTTGAAGACCTAAAAAACCGTGTTTTGTTCTTTCTGTCAAAATACAAAGCAATTTTAATAATGCTCCTTTGTGCCTTTGCAGTATGGATACCACAATTTTTATACTGGAAGTCTGTTACTGGACAATTTCTATATTTTTCGTATGGAAGTGATGAAAACTTCTTCTTTGCAAGTCCTAAAATTTTGAAAGTCCTATTTGGCTTCCGAAAAGGCTGGCTAATATACACCCCATCAATGATTTTTTCTGTTATTGGAATTTTTATGCTACGCAAAACAAAATATTTCTGGGGTATATTATCTTTTATTTTGATAAACATTTACGTTGTGTCATCATGGTGGTGCTGGTGGTATGGTGGCGGATTTGGCATGCGTGCACTTATCGAAACTTATGCCCTATTGGCAATTCCATTGGCTACATATTTGACATGGATTGTTTCGCGAAAATTATTTCCAAAAATAGTCCTTGTAATCGTAACAGTTACCATAGTTCTGCAATCTTCTTTCCACACTCTTCAGTATCACAACGACACCATACACTACGAAGCAATGACCAAAAAAGCATACTTCGATTCCTTTTGGAGATTAAATAAAACCGAGAACTTTGAGCATCATCTTGACTATCCAAACTACGAAGAAGCAAAACAAAATATTAGATAATAAAACAATGCACAGATATTCTAAAACAACAAAATTATTATATTTCACTTTTCTGTTTATGTGTTTAATGGCGTGCAAATACGTTGATGAGCAGAAAAAAGAAAAGGGTTTTGTATATATCGAAGAGAACAGTTTTAAAATAGATGGCGAAGATTTTTTCCCTCTAATGCTAAATTATGTTATTCAATATAGAGAAATTGAAGACGAGATTTTTATTTCAGCTTCAAAAAATTATGAACTTCCCTACGAATTTGAATACGATACAAAAGAGGGTTCCTTAAATCAATTGGATGTTCATTTTGGATTAATTAAAGACTTGGGTTTCAACACCATAAGGATTTGTATGGACAGAGTTGAATTGGACGAAAATGGAAAACATTACTACGCTACCGAAAATAGAAACTTATACATTAACGAAAACTCTAAAAAGCTAATAGATGCTGTGGAGGAGCTTTTGGAAATTGCCAGTAATAATGAGCTGAAAATAATGTTGCTTATTAAACCTCCCATTGCAAATAAGGAGTTGGAAAACTTTACAGTAAATATTTTAAAAAGATTTCACAAAAACACAACAATCTTTGCTTATGATTTTATGAATGAACCACTATACCTTGACAGTGAGCCAGTTAGAAAGAAAAAGAACGCATTGAAGATTGTAAAAAATTGGAGCAATCTTATGAAGCGTCATGCACCATATCAGCTTTTTACCATAGGTTTTGCGGAGCCAATTGAGGTTTTTCAATGGGATCCATATTTGTTGCCAGTAGATTTTGTGCAGTTTCACACCTATCACCCGCTACGAGTTCCCAACGAAATTTATTGGTACAGCAAATATATCGGCAAGCCATGGATGGTGGGCGAAACAGCCTTGCCCGCCGACAATGATTCCATATCCTACCAAATGCAAGTTCAATTTATAAAAGATGCATACAGATACACCATCGACTGTGGCGGTGCAGGCTTTGGCTGGTGGGAATTTCAAGAGTGGAAACATACACATTTTGAAGCCGAATTTACAGGACTTTTAACCCACGAAGGCAAAACTATTACCCCAAAAGGCGAAATTCTTGGAACCCTAAAACCAGCAGCTTTGGAAGTGGCAAATCTCAAAAACTATAAAAAACAAGAGCCACAAAAAGCAGTAAATTACCATAATATGATGGGGTATAACAATATCTGTATTAATGGGAAAATTATAAACAAATCAAATAATAAGCCCATTGAAGGAGCTGTTATACGTGGCTGGAATGAATATTGGTCGGTGGGAATGAACACATTTTCTGACGAAAATGGTGAATTTACACTCTACTCCAACGATGAGTGCATTCACTTCGAAATTTCGGCACCGGGAATGAGCAAAGTCAAGTTTGATGCCACAATAGAATATCAGAATGTTGGCAACAACACAATAAGTTTCGACTCTCTTCCCGACAGATATTTGGAATATCACCAAATATCATTTTTATCATTTCTGAAAGATACAGTTTTGGAAAATTCCACCTCAAACTACCCCATTTTCGACTTTGATAAAGAGATGTTTTTCAATGCCAAATTCCAAGGAAAAATGGAAGATATATATCTGAAACCAATTAGATAAATCTGATCAAACACCCTTGATTTTATACATTTTTCGCCAAACTGCTCTTTACAGAAAGCAATTTACATCATTATTGCTCTTTGGAGAAAGCAATTTGGCATTTATCATGCTGGAATTGAAAAAATCTAGGTTGCGTATTTTTTTCTAAAACCTCAAAACACTCAAAAAAGCTTTTTCTGTTTTCTCTGTGGTTTTCGTCAAATTTCTAATACATAAATCCAAACAACCAAACGGGAATAATATTCTTAAAACCTATCTCGATATTATCTTTTGCTACAAAGGCACTTTCAGTTTTTGCAATTTGCTTTTTTGTTTTATTTTTTCCACCAACTTCAAAAGTATATTTTTTGTCTATCACAAAATCAGCCTTTGGTGCTAGGTTAATTTCGTGCAAAAATTTGAATTGATTTATGAAAAATGTTTCTCTAACATTGCCAACATTTGTATTCTCTTTGGCAAGTGCATACATCAAATTGCTATTATTCAAATAGAGTTTTTCAGGTTTTGTCAAGACACCAATTCCAGAATTATCCTTATACATTTCGTTGACCAATCCAGCTCGCTCCAAGATTTTTATACTTTGTACCAACATATTTCTTGTTACACCTATCTTTTCGCTCAACTTGGTGATATTGGGCGTAAAAGGAGCACTTGAAGCAATTGTAATGAGTAGTTTTTTCAACTTTATTAATGTGTCATACTGCACATCTTCCACAGCATTAATATCAATTTCAATAATTAAATTTATGGTATTTTGTAATTTCTGAATATAAGCATCTTCATTCTCCTTATAATAGGGATAAGCACCAATTTTGAGATATTTGTCGAAAAGCGGCATAATTTTTATATCACTGGTAATTTTGCTGGAAATCTCATTGTGATTTTCTATTATTTCGGAGAATGAAAAGACTGGAAACTCCTGACCTGTTTCAAATAAAATAAATTCTCTAAAAGATAGTTCTTTTAAAAAATAACTTGTAGCTCTTCGACTTAAATCCGACTCCGATTTATAAATTTCCAAGATGGAAGATGAGGTAAATATCACGCTTAGTTCCGGGAAATTATCATAAATTAGCTTTATCTCCCTCGACCAATGTGGATATTTGTGCACCTCGTCCAAAAGCAGGTGTGTTCCTCCAAATTGCACAAATTGTTTGGCTAAATCATAAAGCTTATTTTCAAAAAAATAGATATGATCCAAACTCACATAAAGAGTCGATTTTAGGGGAAAATATCGTTTTGATAGCTGTAGAAGCAGTGTTGTTTTGCCCGAACCTCTTGCACCCTTAATGGCAATTAATCGATTTCGCAAATCAATCTGATGCACAAGATATCTCTCTATCTTCATCGATACTTGGGCTATTTTCATCTGAAACTCTAACAACAAATCTTCCATTTTGCTCTATTTAAAAAGCAAAATTAAACATTTTTGCTCAATAGAGAAAGCAATTTGTGATATATTTTTAGAAAATAGTCGAAATTTGAGTTTAGAATTTGAAAATTGTAATAGATATTAGAGCTGAGAAAATCATTTCACTTCAAACTCATAAACCAATTTATAAAATCTAAAGTCCTTAACAAACCAAGCAATATTATCTCTTTCTACTTGTTTTCTATAGCCACCACCCGTACTATTTACATCAGTTGTGTACAAAAGAGTATATCTATATTTTTTCTTTGGAAGCTCTTCAGTCCATCCAAAAGAACCAACCGTAGCAATAGTCGCAGCACCTGGTATTAACAGAGTTCCACCTGAAAAATTATAATCTAAATTTCCAAAAAAATTATTAGTCCAAGTAGAATCATCTATCATATAACTTATCCAACCCCAATAAAGAGTTTTAATATGTTGCCCATATAGAGTGTCGTTTGAATTATTTTTTAATATGAAAAATGGTTCTCTAATTGATTCATTACTTCGAATATCTTTTGCATATTCTATTTCAATATCATGTACTGAATTATAGTGCCTAACAACACCAATTGAGCCATCTAAGCTATCTGAATATACTCGCTTAGAAAACGACACATCTATAAAAACATCAATTTCATTTCCTAATAATTCAAAAGGATACTCCTGCGAATGTATTCGATTACAATCTAACTCTCCTTTTCTTCTCCTTTTTCTTTTTTTGCTTTCTGCATTTTTATACTCAAGCTCAACGGAGATAATATAATTGGCACTTTCTGCTGGAATAGTGAAATCCTTTTTAAACTCACTAAGGGTATCATTAAAAAGTACTATTTGCTTATCTTTATTTTTTAAATTGATATTAGCACTTTTTATCTCGCAATTATAACGATTACTAAACTCAAAGTTCACATTGGTTTGAGCTAAGGCATTTAAGCCAACGAGAATTAAAATGATGAAAACTAAAAACTTATTTCTCATAATATTCATTTTACTCTGTAAACTCATATGCTCCAATATCTGGCGGCGACATTCGGCTATTTTCGTCCATATCATAAGGAGCAAAAGGCACATAATATTCGCTTCCTGCACCACGACAAGGGGAATCGGAACTTAATCTAAAATTGTACTCACTTTGGTTTTCAAAAAGTGGATTTTTGTTTTTTAAGCAATTGATAAAGTCCTCACTGTCAAAATCTTCTGAACTTCGGATTAAACAATTTTCAAACCTATAGTCAAATTGGGCATCGGTTTTACCATCCAATTCCAATTCATTTTCATTATTACCATAAATAATAGAATTAGCAACACTCACATTCATATCACTTACATAAGTGCCTTGTGCAGTGATAAAATAGTTATTCACATAAAAAGCAGGCGTGTGTCTAATGCCTGATGTCCAGTAATTTACAAAAGTATTATGGATAAATTTATACTCTCCGCCCAATGTCAAGGCGACACAATATTGACCGCTATTGGCTATCACATTGTTTTTGGCTTCAATATTATATCCACGACTAAAAAGTCCAATTCCTGATGAATTTCGGATTTCTGTGTTTTCTAAAATCAACTTGTTACCCATGGAAACATCCAATATTTCTGCTTGAATTCCAATAAATGAATTTTTTATAACAGCATGTCTGATAACATTATCTTGAGCACCCTCGTTTATCCAAATTCGATCCCACTGTCCGGCTGCATCTGCGTACCACTCCTCAAGTCTGTCGCCCTGAAAAACAACCTTTTCATCTTTTGTACCCAAAACCTCCAATTTGCCACCTTTATAGACCCAAATTCCAGCATTTTTATGAAGATAAATCTGAGTTCCAGCCTCTATCAGCAAACTCCCCACAGAGTCGATTACGGCATAACCGTAAATTACATAAGGCTTATCCTTTGTCCAAGTGATTGCTTCACCCTCATGGGCAACAATTTTGTATGGAGGCAGTCCCTCGCGGTAAGTGTCGGCAACAATAAAATTGGCATCCTGACCATAAGCTAACAAATCAACACTTTGGATATTGCCATTGGTGCTAAAAACTATGGAATCGGAAATTAAAAAGGGTATATCCTGATTGCCTTGATTTAGATTTACATTTACAAAAACAAAAATGCTATCCTTGGCAGCAATCTCAATATCTGTAAAGCTCGTCCCAGAACGACCATTGACATTTATATTGAAATTTGACTGACTCATACCTCCAATATAAATAGATGAAATTTTTATGGTTTTGGAATGGGGATTATAAACCATCAGCTGTTTTGTTGGACTTGTTATGGTGCTAAAAACAGTATCGAAGGCTAAAACATCTGTCGAAAAATTTAGATAAGCATCATTTTTATCATAAAACTGCTCATCTTTTTTGCAGTTACTGAAAACTAATATTAACACTAATATGCTAAATATCAGAGATATATGTTTTATATAAGTTCTGTTTTTCATTTTAAAAATTATTCTAATATCTTAACGACAAAATTAATGAAAAGGTATGAAGTTTGAAAGATAAATTTTAATCAAAAGTGCTATTTACATCATACTTTACTTTTCAAGTATTTTTACCTCCTTTTTACCTAAAATGTTTTCTTTAACATTGTCATTAAATTTACGTTTTTCTAAGTAATTTCTCTTGTGAGCCAAATATTCAGATCTTCGTATTCCACCTTGATAAAACCTTATAAACACTGCAGCACCAGCAAAATAAGAAGTTAAATAGTAGGTCTTATAAACAGCAAAAGCAGTTCCACCCAAAAGCACCAAATGTATTCCCAAATTTGTCATACCCTCCCAATAGAAACCCGAATACATTTGACCCATACCAGGAATTATTGCCGACATCGTTTCAGCCTTTGATGGTTTCTTGAATTTTGGAATACTTTTTTGAGAATAAAGCAACTCCCACTCTTTCAATTTGACTTCCATAACATCTTTATCATCAAAATTGTTATTAATGTGCTCAATTCCAGACAAATAAGCATTCTGATAATCTTCCAATTCGTTTAAGGAAAGTATTTTTACTACTTCGCTCATACTGTCAAAATCCTTGTTATATCCTCTGTATAACAAAGCTAAATCGGCATAAGCTACACTCTGCTGATAATATTCTGTAAGAAAAGAGAGGAAGGAAAGTTGAGAATAAACCACAGCTTTCAGAGAATCGCAAATACTACTAAACTGAATACGTTCGAGGGTTAAAAGAGATTTATGATAATCGCCAATCTCTTTGTAAATTTCAGATTTTTTAATTAGTAGTGAGACATTATCATCTTCATTTTTTGAAAAAAGGATCTTCTTTTCAATATCTATTAGATTTTGAAAAACAATAGTGTCAGGCTCTTTGGGAGCCAAACACCATTCATCAGCAAGGACATTATTCGTAAATAAGCCTAAGAGGAACGCGAAGATTAAATAAAATCTGTTCATTTGACTCGTCTATAAATTCATCTTTTATTAATTTAACACTCAAAGCACTCCCCCATATATTTCCCACATAAAATGTTGTAAAAAGTGCACCGAAAAACATTGTTTTAATATCTAAAAGTCCATCTTTTCGAAAATTCTCATATGTTACCAAACCCAATCCTGCATTAATTAAAAATGCCGATATTCCTTCGCCCATTCTGCCTGCATAAACCTTTCCTAAACCGGGAACAAGGGTGGACAAACTGGCTGCAACAAAAGGCGACTTTTTCTTAAATTTACTCATTTCATTGTAAATCATCATTATATTCTCTTGTTGCTCTGCAACAGGATACCAATCGTTGCTAAAAAGCTCAATATAGGTTTTGGCTTCGGACAGTTTATATTGCAATAGCGATGTACCTGCACAATTCAAATAATACAACTGCTTGAAATTTATATCATTTTCGCTGTAATTTTCAAGTAACATAAACGCCTCATCAGGGCGGTTTAGATAGTTTAAACTTAAAGCAGAATAATATTTCGACTCTCTCCAACTACTTTTATCGGGTGTAGATTTTTGAAAATAATGAAGTGAGTTTTCAAAATCTTGAATAGAGAAATATGTTTTTGCCAAGATGTAATTAACACTATCGCAAAGAAGGGGATTTTCACAATCTAATTCCATCTTTTTCAACTGATAAACTGCTAATTCAGGCTCATTTATCCGCATTAAATGATTTGTTAGCTGTATATTTTCATCAAAGATGCTATCTTCACTTGACAAAAATATCAAACTATCTTCTTTATTTTGAGATAGAAGAAAGTTTAATGAAAAAACAAATATCAAAATCAGGAATATTCTCATTTTTTCTTCTTTTTTAGCCGAAACATATTGGAGTTTTCACGAATTTTATTGTCAACTTGACTTATCCTAATTTGATGCACATTTGTTGCTGCAATTCTATTGCAACGGGTTAGTCTATCAGCAGTTAGAGCTGTTCCTTTTATGAGTCCAAAATCGTAAATAAAGTGCTTGCTCATTTCCGAACACGAAGGATTAAACATGCAGGATGCACTAAGTTGACTGGATATAAACCCTTGATAAACATACATTGCCGAACCTAAAAATAGAGAGACAGGATTGTATTTCACAACAGCATATTTTGTATTGGGGAGCATAAAATTGGGATTACGCTTGTCAAAATGTCTATCTTCAATTTTATGAGAGTTCAAAATCTCTAAATCGTCATTGGCTGATTGTGCATAACAATTTGATAAATTGAATCTGCTGAAAAATATAAAAACAAAAATACTAATTGCGAATAATTTTTGCATTTAAAGGTATTTTAAATTGAGAAATTTTGCTTGAAGCCTCTAATCCATATTTAATATCGGTGGATATAGTTTGTGTTATAATGGAATCTTTGGGACTTATATAGCTGATTTCCAATATCTTTTGCGGAACTTGAACTGGTACTTCTCCTTTTTTATTGTAGTCGTAATAGTAGTTTTTTTGAATTATTTCATCGTTATGATTGTAATATGCCATATAGATTGGCAAATCGGCATCATGTACTATCTCTATTTGTTTTATGGGCATCGATTCGTTGGGTGCTTTCCACCATGTAACCACATATTTGTCCTTAATTTCGGTTTTGGAAACCGTAAAACCCATATCTCTTATTCCAAAATCGTAAAGTCGGTTAGAAAAGAAGTAGAAAAGTATAGATTGGTCGGTGATTTTATTGGGGTCTCTACTTAAATAGACCTCATTTTTTTCGGGATAATAAATTTTTATTTCGCCTTTTGCATCGGTATATAAATAGTGTTCAAAAGGTTCAGTTTGGTGCATTATCATTGTGCCTTTGCTATAATCGTAAAATACTTCGCTGATGTTTTCTATTTTCTTTCCATTTTTTAATACTCTCACATTTTGTTTGAGTTTTATCTGATGGCTACCACTTTGCAAAACAAAGGACAAAAGTGGAATTGTTAGCAAGATTATCAACCATATGGACAGTTTATGCTTCATAATTTATAAAAATTAAACCCTATAAAAAAACAAAGATATTATTATTCACGAAATAATAATATCTTTGTTTGAATTGTTTTATAAAAATCTTATTTCACAGTGTCCATATGAGCGATTAGCTCAAGAACTTTATTTGAGTATCCCCACTCATTGTCGTACCATGAAACTAGTTTTACGAAGTTATCATTGAGCATAATTCCAGCATCTGCGTCAAAGATTGAAGTTCTGGCATCGCCTATAAAGTCTGATGAAACAACTGCTTCTTCGGTGTATCCTAAGATTCCTTTTAGCTCATTTTCTGAAGCTTTTTTCACAACAGCTTTAATCTCTTCATAAGTTGCAGCTTTTTCGATACGACAAGTTAGGTCAACAACAGATACATTTAGGGTTGGCACTCTAAAAGCCATTCCTGTAAGTTTTCCTTGTAGCGATGGAATAACTTTTGTTACTGCCCTTGCAGCACCAGTTGACGAGGGTATAATATTTCCAGTGGCTGCTCTTCCACCTCTCCAATCTTTTACCGATGGTCCGTCAACAGTTTTTTGTGTAGCTGTAACTGCGTGTACTGTTGTCATCAAACCTTCAACTAAGGTAAAGTTGTCGTGAATAACTTTCACTAGCGGTGCTAAGCAGTTTGTGGTGCATGATGCATTAGAAACAATGGCTTCGCCTTTATACTCATCATTATTAACACCCATAACAAACATTGGAGTGTCATCTTTTGAAGGAGCCGACATTACAACGCGTTTAGCTCCAGCTTTGATATGAGCTTCGGCTGTCTCTTTGGTTAAAAACAAACCTGTTGACTCAACAACATAATCAACACCAACTTCGTTCCATTTTAAATCGGCAGGATTTCTCTCGGCTGTAACTCTAATAGCTTTGCCATTCACAACCAATTTATTGTCTTTCACCTCAACAGTTCCATCAAATTTCCCATGAACGCTGTCGTAGCGAAGCATATATGACATATATTCAACATCAATTAAGTCGTTTATTGCAACAACTTCCATATCGTCTCTTTGAACGGCAGCACGGAATACTAAACGGCCAATGCGACCAAATCCGTTAATTCCTACTTTAATTTTACTCATAATATTCTTTTATTTTAATTCGATACAAAAATAATAATTAATCTGCACTTCAACAATTTATTTTACAATAAGTTGAGAATTTTTGCATTTTTTATAATTGAATTTATATTTCCACCTAAAACGATTCAGTATGCGTTAGGAGAATGTTATAAAACAGTAGCGTTTCAGTGATTAAATCGTTTTAGCTTTACAGTTGTCAAAAACTCTTTGGAGGGTAAATTCTGTGGTAAATAAATATAACTAAAGTGATTTTATTTTTATTGAATTAAAACACAACAATTAATCTTAACTTTGTAAGATGAAAAAGATAGAACTAAAACCATTTTTATTGATTATTGCACTAATTATATCAATGCAAATTTCCTCTTCTTGTAGAACAAAAAAAAGGAAATCTGAACCTAAGCCTAAGCCCATAACAGAAATTCAAAAGCCTGTTAGTGTAAACAAAAGCTCTTTCCCATTTGTCATTGAGTCTAACAACAACAAGTCTCTCTATTCTGAAATTGAAAAGTGGCTTGGCACGCCTCACAAAACTGGTGGCTGCGACAAAAAAGGTGTAGATTGCTCCTGTTTTGTATTACAGGTTTACAAAAATGTTTATGGAATAGACCTATCTAGAAGATCTGTGGATATGATAAATAATGTCTCCATTGTGAGCAAAAACAAGTTGCAAGAGGGCGATATTTTGTTTTTCATAATTGGTGCTGCCAACAGAATTTCGCATGTGGGAATTTATTTAAAAGAGAATTATTTTGCGCATGCTTCCTCATCTAAAGGCGTGATGGTGAGCAACTTAGATGAATCATATTGGGCTAAGTCGTTTTATAAGGCTGGACGACATAAAAAGGTAAAATAAAAAATTTATTTTAGAACATATATCTCAGTGGTGTAGCAAGCCAGCCTAGAAATTTTTCTATTTTGGGTCTGTTCAACCATTTGTTATAATCAAATGCTTCGCAATCTTTTTTGGTGTTTTCCAAAAAGTCTAAAAAGAGTTCATTGAGCTGAGGGTCAGTCCCTTCTACAAGAATTTCGTGCATATACCTAAATGAACGATAGTCGAAATTTGAGGAGCCAAAAACAAAGGTCTCATTGTCGAAAAGAAAAACTTTTGCATGCAAATTGTTGGGTCTGTATAGCCAAATTTTCACACCTTCGGAATGCAGTTGCCCTAAATATTTATCACGCAAATAGTCCACCAAACGGACATCGGAATGTATTGGAAAATAGACATTTACATCAATTTCTTTGCGTGCCGACAAAATCATCCTACGTCTGAGTTTATATCCAGGAATGAAATATGGACTCATGATATGGACACATTTTTCTGACTTAGAAATAAGGTTTTCTAAGTGCACCTTTGCCCTTTGGGTGTATATGGAGGGCAAATCTTGAATTATGGTAAAATCTTGAAATTTTATATTCTTTTTGTTTGTCTTGGCTTTGAAGAAATGATTATTGGCATTTTTGAAATATTCTAAAAATATCTTTTTAAAAGTATTGGCTATCTCACCTTCGAAGCGGACAATCGACTCTCGCCAGTTTTGAGAATATTCCGAAAAATTTGCTGAACCTATATGTGAAATATTGTCATCTATCACAATAATTTTTCTATGGTTCCTTTGATGATTTGAAGTTATAAAATCCCATGTGAGTTTTATTTTTTGATAAAATTTCACCTTAGCTCCTAATGAAATAATTGGCTCAAAAAAATCATCAGAAACCCTTGTACCCCATGCGTCAACAACAATTTTTACAGATACATTTTCTTTACACTTTTCACTTAAAACCTCTATTAGTTTCTCTCCAATTTCATCTTCCTGAAAACGGTAAATCTCAATATAAATATATTTTTCAGCTTTCTCTATATCCTCAATCAAGCTTTGCAACCACTGTTTGGGAGTGTCAAACAACTGATACTTCATATTGTTATTTTCTTTTTGAGGACTCATCTTACTTTACGAATATTGGGAAAAATCAGATGCAAGATATATAAAAATATAATTGTTAGTGCAGTAATTAAAGAAATTCTTCCAATAAAATCCCCATAATGAGTATAGAAAGTAATTTTGCTATTTTGATTTAAAGACTCCTCAATAACAGCAGCTTCCCACCATTTTGTTTTTTGCAAAACATCACCTCTCTGATTTATAAAACCCGAATATCCAGTGTTTGCAGCTCTTGCAATACTTCTTCTACTTTCTATGGCTCTGAGCCTAGCAAATTCAAAATGTTGACGATAGCCGGGAGTGTTTCCCCACCAGCCGTCGTTGGTGATAATAGTCATTATTGTTGCTCCATTTTTCACAAATTCAGAATAAAATTCACCATAAATAGATTCATAACATATGGCACTACCAACTTTTCCATCAATTTTATTCAGTTCAAAGGCTTTTTGGCTTGTGTCAACACCCAAACTACCAACTGCACCACCAAGATTAATGGCATATTTTTCTAAAGGTTTAAAGACTTGGGGATAGGGCATTTTTTCCACACCGGGAACCAATTTCGACTTATGATAAAATTCAAATTGTTTATTATTATTCAAAAATAGTGCCGTGTTGTAGCTATCATATTTCATATCGGTATTGCGATACTTACGGGCTGTGGCCGACGGTTTAGCACCATCTTTATACATTTGCAAGGTGGAAATTCCCAAAACTATATTCAAATTTGGATATTCATCCACAAATGCCAAGAGCGAATCTAAAGATGAATACTCATCTAGTTTGTCTTCCCAAGCATAGTCTTGAATTGCCGATTCTGGTCCCACCAAAAGTGCAGTGTTGGAAGTGGTTTTTTGGCGAGCCAATGACAATATATTGTGAATTAAATCTTCGGATGAAATATAATACTGCTCCCATGGATCTGTATTTTGCTGAATGACAACAACTTCCACAGGGTCTTCAACTTCTTTATATGTGTGATACTTTATAATCGAAAATATAATTGGCACAAAAAGTACAAGCGTGGTAATGCTAATTAGGGTCGCTTTATAGTTGAAAAGTTTTTTATTTCTAAAGGCTAAAATAAGTTCATAAATAAGAATATTTATGAGTAAAATCCACAAAGTTCCGCCCAAGGCTCCAGTATATTCATACCATTGAATTATTTGGGGATTTGTGGCAAAAAGGTTTCCCAGATTCAACCACGACCAGCTTAAATCCCAACGCATATGCAGATGTTCCCATGCAATCCATATGCTGACAAAGGCTAAATAGGCTTTAGTTTTGGTCAGAAAACGTTTTCGCAGACTAGTAAAAATAACCAATGCCGTAGTGGTGAAAATAGAGTTTGCAACAATTGCAAAAACAGCACCAGCTTCGGTGGAATTCCATATCCACCATGTTGTGATGGCGTTCCACAAAAGTATGGGCGAAAGCAGATATAAAAACATGGCAGAACGAATAAAGTCGGCTCTATTGTTATGAATATAATCTATAACAAAGAGCATGGGAATTAGTGCTACAAAAGAGATTATGGAGAACCCCCATGTGGGCCAAGCCAACGAAAGTAAAATTCCCG
>JAAYKF010000043.1 GCA_012522535.1 Bacteroidales bacterium | reverse complement strand
GCATACCAAATTCGTGGAAAATCGTTCCAATTGCTGTCAATATCAGATTTAATAAACCTTTCAAGCCTAAAAAGAGTATCCGAAGAGTAGTTTTCTACAATTGACTCAATAATTTCTCTTAAGAAATATTGAGTGGTATCAACACTATTGTCGAAGTCGTTCCAAGTGATTTTTTCCACTTCATAATCAAGATAAGAATTAATCTTAAGTGGAAAATATTCCTTATCTACATTTATGTCATAAGCTGGAACTACATCATCTTTTTTACAAGCTGAAAGTAAAATCAAAAGACTTAATATGTATAGAAATCTATTCATAAATTTCATCTATAAATCCACCCATAACCACATCATTTCCGTCGTAAACCACCGCCGATTGTCCGGGAGCAACTGCCGAAACTGGATTATGAAAATTGACTATTGTTTTATCTCCATTTTGCTCTAAATTCGCCATCATACCTTTGTCGCGATACCTTATTTTGACCAAGGCTTCGTAATTTTCGGGTAATTTTTCAAATTTCATAAAATTACAGTTTTTCAAGCTTATTCTTTTAGAATAAATATCTTCCTGAAAAGCCAAAACAATTCTATTATTCTGAGCATCAATATGTTTAACATACGCAGGTTTTCCTAAGGCAATTTCCAATCCTTTTCTCTGCCCGATGGTGTAATAGGGATAACCTTTATGTTTTCCTAAAACTTTTCCGTTGACATCAACAAAATCGCCAGCTCCAATTTGCTCATCAATATCGTGGACTTTTTTCTGCAAAAACCCTCTATAATTATTATCAGGCACAAAGCAAATATCGTAGCTTTCGCGTTTATTGGCAATCTTCTTAAAACCGCCATCGGCTGCCAATTGACGAATTTCATCTTTTGTTTTTTCGCCCAGCGGGAAAACTGTTCTGGAAAGCGATTTTTGGGTCAATCCCCAAAGCATATAGGACTGATCTTTCCACAAATCTAAGCCTTTTGAAAGGACATATCTATCGTTTTCAAAACGAATTTGAGAATAGTGACCGGTGGCAATATACTTACAATCCAACTCATCGGCTTTTTCCAAAAGGGCTTCCCATTTTATGTGAGTATTGCACAAAACACAAGGATTGGGCGTTCTGCCACTCATATATTCATCAACAAAATTATTAATTACAATATCTTCAAAGGGATCTCTAAAATCTACCACATAGTGCGGAAAACCAAGCGACACAGCAATATTTCGAGCATCGTTTATGGAGTCTAAATTGCAACAACCACTTTCGGGAGCATCCATTCCAAGTATGTCATAATCAAACACTTTCATTGTAACTCCCACAATATCCCAGCCTTGCGATTTTAGAATAATCGCGGCAACAGAACTATCAAGTCCGCCACTCATTGCCAATAAAACTCTCTTTTCTGAACTCATTTTAATCTTCTATTGTGGTTTTGTCTGTTATAGTTTTTAGATTTTTTGCAAAATCATCTTTTACAATAATTTCAAATGGAAATTTGGGGTAAATTTCGACTATGTATGCATTTTTTCCGTAAGGAATTATTTTTCGCAAAGATAAAGCTCTAACGTAGAGTTTATCGCTAAGTGGGATAAAATCTAAGTCGGAAAAGAACTCCGAAATCTCACTAATATCTGTAGATGTATTCACCTTTTTCCCACTCCAAAAAACAAATTCTACACCTTCGCGAAAAGCAACAACATAAGCCACTGAATCGGCTGGCACTATGGTGCTTGCACCACGATTGTAGGCAAAAAATTGATATTCTAGAATTTTACCATCTCTAATTTTCTTCCTTTTGGCCATTTTACCACTTCTATCGTAGGTTACCCAAACGCTATCAATAAAATCTTTATTATAATATCCTGTATGCCAAGGCTTTCCATCGTGATAAAAACATTTATAACTACCTTGCATTACATCTTTATTATAAGACATTTCGTAACGCAACTGTGCATTTGTGTAGTACGATTTCCAAATTCCATGTTTTTTTCCTGTCTTAAAATTTCTCTCTTCCAAAAGATTTTGGGTTGAATTATCATATATTTTCCAAGTTCCATCAGGAAGTCCATTTTTGTACGACTCAACTTTTATTAATTTCCCTCCAAAGTTAAAATAGTTCCAAACGCTATCTTTGGCTTCGTAAAAATGCTTGCCTGTGGCTGCAATTCTACCATTGTTGTGATATATTGTAGTGTATGAAACAGAGCCATTTTTCTCGAAGCGACTAATGTTTTGAATCTTTCCATCGGGGTAATAATACTTGAATTCGCCTTGGGGTCTATTATCTCTAAATCTGCCTTCGTATATTTTTTTACCTTTCTCTTTTTTAATCCAATAGCCCTGTTTTCGCCCTCTGGCATCGGTTCTATTCAAAGTGTCGTTTTGAGCAAAACTAAGAGAAATGGAGAAAAGTAGAAACAAGAAAAAAACAGTTCTTTTCATATTTAGCTATTTTATTAGATTATTTGAACGACAAAATTCATTAAAATATTTTGCAAAGATATATAAATCATCAAAATGTGCGTCAGATTCAATCTTTGTTTCACCTACCGAAATTGCTTTCATATTCAAGTTTTTGGCAAAAAGCATATCGCTTTCAGTGTCGCCAATCATTAATGATTTCTGAAAATTGATTTCCGGAAAATCTTTTTGTGCATGCACTGCCATTCCTTTTCCCGGCTTACGCATATCGGAATTTTCTGAAGCTAAATTGGGAGCAAAGTATATTTTATCTATTCTACCACCCTCTTTTTCAATTT
>JAAYKF010000042.1 GCA_012522535.1 Bacteroidales bacterium | reverse complement strand
TTTGTCAAAGACAAAATAATATCGAATGTGATGAAATAATAGAACACAACTATATTTTACCAATAGTTCTATTATTTTATCACATTCGATATTAGCGAATTGTATTCAATACAATTCGTATAATTCCCAAGAAAGCTCCCTCTGTGAACTCCGTGCCTCCTCTGTGGCTCCGTGGTTTCAATTGTAGCTCCCTCTGTGAACTTCGTGCTTCCTCTGTGCCTCCGTGGTTTCAAAAAAGGTAGAAAAGAAGCTTATAGTTTCTAAACTTCAAATTTAGCATACTCCAACAATTTATCAAATTTTATCTCATCTGGCGTTACAATGGCACGAACTGGAAAAACCTCTAAACCCTTACCCATAGCCCAATCTAAAGTTTCGGCATATTTCGGGTCAATATGCGATGCTGTGCCAAAAACTTCCACATCATCTCGCTGAATAATATACAACATTACTGCTCTATATCCTTTCTCTTTGGCTTGCACTAAAGTATTCAGATGCTTCAGCCCTCTACTGGTAACAGCATCAGGAAAAAGTGCCCAATTTTCATGTCTATATGTAACATTTTTGACCTCAATAAAACATTTCTCTTTTTCATTACTTGCCAAAATATCAATTCTGCTATCGCCAAAAACCACTTCCCTTTTCACCTCCGTATAGCCATCCAAACCGGGAATCCGATTCTCCTCTATCCACTTCTGTGCCAACTTATTAGGATTGGATGTATTTACACCTACCCAAGTTTTATCCATTTTTATCATCTCCCACGTAAAAGGCGTTTTTCGCTTAGGATTATCCGATTTGCTCATTGCCACCTCTGCACCCTCTTCCAAACAAGAGAGCATAGAGCCTGAATTGGTGCAGTGTGCCGTTACAATTTCGCCATTGGCAAGACGAACATCTGCCAAAAATCTTTTATATCGTTTTACTAAATGCCCCTTAACTAAATCTTCAAATTTCATTGTGCAAAGCTTCATTAATCAACATGGAATAAAAATCTGTTACACTCAAACCGAAGGCTCTAACTTGCTGTGGCACAATGCTATTCTGCGACTGTCCGGGAATGGTATTGACCTCCAAAAAGTACAAATTTTCATCATTAAAAATATAATCAAATCGCGAAACTCCACTACAAGCCAATCTTTCATACAAAAACACCGACCAGTTTCGACACTTTTCTGCTACAGAGTCATCAATTTGAGCTGGCGTAATTTCATCGGTCAAGCTTGGATCATATTTGGCCTCATAATCAAAATACTCATTTTGGGTGATAATTTCAGTTATGGGAAGACTAATAATTTCTTTTCCAGACCTAAAAACTCCGCATGTAATTTCTCGACCTTCAATAAAAGTTTCAATCAGAATTTGGTCATCATGCTCAAATGCCAAAGCTATGGCAGGCATCAATTCCTCTTTTTTGTTCACCTTCGACATCCCCACACTTGAGCCTGAGTTACAAGGCTTTACAAAGCATGGCAACTGAGTAACACTTATTATTTCATCAATATCAATTCTATCATTTTGGAAAAGATGTACAGAATCGGCAACGGGAATACCATATGTTTTTACAATCCTATTTCCGTAATTTTTATTGAAGGTAAATGAAGATGTTAGCACATCGCTTCCAACATATGGAATCCTCATCAACTGAAAGTAGCCTTGCAAAATTCCATTTTCGCCGGGTGTTCCATGAATGGCAATAAAAGCTACATCGAAGAACTCTTTTTTTCCGTCTATTGTCAACGAAAAATCATTTTTATCTATATGATAAATTTTCCCATCACTATCCTGAAAAGTCCACTCCTTACCCACAAGATGTATAATTCGCGAAGTGAATAAATTTGAATCTAAATTTTCGGCAATTTTGGATGCACTCTGAATCGAAATTTCGTACTCGCCAGAGTCGCCACCAGCCATTACAGCAATATGTTTCTTCATTTTACTAGATTTTAAAACACAAAGATATATTCAAAAATAGACAAAATTCATAATATTGGAAAAACTTTTCAGCAAAGAAAAGTTTATAAGCTTTGTAGATCTTAAATTGGCAGATTTCGACATTTGAATGTTGAATATTATTTTTCTCATGCACTTATACTACAATAATATTATATAGGTTTGTCCGTTATTTATACCATCGAAGAAATATAAACTGAACAATGGAAAAAGTTGAAAAATGCAGAAATAAAACAAGAAAAATTATTCTAAAAGCATCCGTATGGACTTTTGGAGTACTACTATTCTTATCTTCAACACTTTTTCTTTTAGCCTTTTTGATGGAAGACAAAATAGCCGAATATGCCATCAGCAAACTAAATGAAAACTTAAATACTAAAGTTACATACGACAAGCTGAAATTTAGCTTTTTAAAGAACTTTCCAGATGCAAGTTTAGAGTTTCAAAATGTAAATATCAAAGGAACAAGCGAGGACGAAAAGGATGATTTGGTGCAAGTGAAAAGCTTCACCATACGTTTCGATATTTGGGATATAGTTTCAAAAAAATATGCCGTTAGGAAAATTGATATGGGTGATGGCAAAATCAATTTCAAACATTTTGCAGACGGAAGCAACAATTATTCTATTTTTAAAAACGACAGCGTTGAAGACACCAAAGGTCTTGACTTTCAGATCCGTAGCTTAAATTTCAAAAACATAGACCTCAGCTTCCAAAACTATAAATCCAACGACGAGTATCATTTTTTAGCACATAAAGCACGTGCAAAAGGGAGCTTCTCTGATGAGGTTTATGATATGAGTTTGAAAGGTAAATTTGATGTTATAAACATTATGCACGACAGTTTAACCTATATAAAAAACAAAACTGCCTCTGCCAATTTCAATTTCAAAATCAACAATAAAACAAATCAATATTTACTACAAAATGGCTCTTTGGAACTAAACAATATTCCTCTGAAAATAGATGGTGATTTCAAACTTGATGAAAAGTTGCAAACATTTCAATATCAAATTACTGGCAACAATCTTAAGCTGCACGATTTCATAAATGAGCTTCCAGAAAACTACCAAAACTTATTTAAAGAGATTGAAACAAAGGGTGATTTTTCTTTTAAAATGGATATTAGTGCCGATTTTAATAAAACTAAAGATATAAACATTTCACTTTCAGGATCAATGCGAAATGGAAAAATCACTAAAAAGTCCTCGGAATTAGACTTAAAAAATCTCAACTTCGATTTAACATACAACAATGGCGACAAATGTTCATTAGCCTCTTCGGCTCTACAATTAAAAAACTTTAGCTTGGAACACAAATTGGGAAAACTTCAAGGAAACATATCTATTTTTGACCTTGAAAAACCAAATATTATAGCCAAAACTAAGGGCGTTATCGACCTAAAAGATTTATCAGAATTTATTGCTAATGAGTCTATTAAATCCATGGAAGGAAGCTTAAAGATTGAAAGTAGTATTGATATAAAATTAAATTCCTTTAATGAAATAAGTGCAAAAGATTTTGTGAGTAGCCGTTCCAGCGGAAATCTTTGGATTAAAAACGGAGAGATACTTTTCGCCAATTCGGCACAGCAACTCAGCAATATAAACGGCAATATGGAATTTAGTAATGCCAATCTTTTGGTTAATAATATAGTTTTCAATAACGGTCTAAGCGACTTTTCTTGTTCTGGCGAACTACTGGATATTTTTCCATACTTATTTATAAATGAAGAGGTTTTAAAAGCTAATCTAAAAATAAAATCTCAAAATATCGATTTTGATAATTTATTATCTGACAATGAAAATGATAAAAATGAGAGCAAAAAACTGGTTCTACCTCAAAAAGCATCGGTAAATATAGATTTTGAATGCAACAGAATGAAATTTGAAAAATTTCAGGGTAGAAATCTCTTTGCAAAGCTCAGTTTTATAAACGGCAGACTTGATGTAGAAGATTTAAAACTCGAAAGTTTGGGCGGAAAAATTTGGGCAAAAGGAAAAATTTCGCCCACCAAAGAAAATACATTTTTCATAAATCTGAACTCGAAATTTGAAAAATTAAATGGTAAACAAACATTTTATTGTTTCAACAATTTTGGTCAAAACGATGATGGTCTCACCCACAACAAAATTGATGGAAATTTATGTGCCAATTTAGAGATTATTTCGGAATGGAAATCAGATTTAACACCAGTTTTAGACAGGCTCATACTCGTTGCCGACATAGAAATAAACAATGGACAAATAAACAACTACTCCACCTTGGAGGCACTTTCGAAATTCACTAAGATTGAAAATTTATCAAATATAAAATTCTCAAAATTGACCAATAATATCTCCATAAAAGATGGCATAATAGATATTCCAAAAATGGAGATAAACTCCAATGCTGCCAATCTTTTAGTTTCTGGAACTCACGATTTTGACAACAATATAGACTATCAAATTGAGATAAAACTTTCGGAAGTTTTGGGACAAAAAACCAAACAAGCTAATAAAAACAATAGTGATTTTATAATTGAAGATGATGGTTTGGGAAATCCTTCGCTTTATATTCGCGTCAGTGGCAACACCAACAAACCTAAATTTACATACAACACAAAAGCAGCCAAACAAAAAGTTTCGGAACAGATAAAAGAGAATAAACGTGAAATTAGAGATGCTGTTTTGAAAGATTTTGGTCTGAAAAAAGATTCAACAAAAACTGAAGAGATAAAACAGCAAAAATTGAAAAAACAGAAAGAAAAAGAGAATGTAAAAAAACAAGAATCTGGGGAATTTATCATAGAGTGGGACGACTAATATGCATTAGGAAACAATAAAACACTTTGAGTGATTACTACAAAAAACAACATAAAAACCTAATTTACAGACGTATACAAATAAAATTAAGATATACACATTTGATTTAGTTGAAAAAATATTCCATTTTACTTGATTTTAACATTTTGATTGCCTAATTTAGCACGATATTTGATTATATTATAATAATATTCAAAAATTCACCACAATAGAATTATGAAAAAGCAGTTTTTATTATTTTGTTTTTCACTAATATTTTTCGCATTGCATGCTCAAGACAAAGCCAAAATCAGCATGAACAATGATGCAGTTATAAGTATAAATAATGGTGCTGTCTTGACCATTGACAACGACTCGGATGAAGCCATTTCGCTTTTGGGTAGTGGTGGAAAAATAATTTCGGAAAGCGAAATAAACAAAATTTCATGGAAAATAGGAAGTAATATTGGCACTTATCATGTTCCATTTGCCAATTCGCAGGGCAGCAAACTCCCTCTAATTCTCGAAATCACTTCCAGTGGAAGTAGCAATGGCTCTATCCTTTTCTCCACCTATAAGGGTCCAGACTGGAACAATTCCGAATATACACCTTCGGAAGTGATACATATGACTGATTATGAAACTGGACTGGTAAACAATTCTGAAAAAGTTGTGGATCGTTTTTGGATAATTAATGCCAGTTCTTATTCTGAAAAACCTAATATAAACATGAGCATTAAGTATTTGGACGATGATATTCAAATAGATAACAATATTAATGAAGAGAATTTGCAAGCTCAACGATACAATCCAGACTTGAACAAATGGGGCGATATGTTGCCCATTGGAGAAATTAACTTGGCAACCAAAACCGTTAACAACATTGATGTTTCGGCATATAACTTCCACAGTGTTTGGACCTTAGTTGATAAAAGCAGTCCGCTTCCCATTGAGCTATCAAGTTTTGATGTGGAATGTTTTGGAAGTGCAAAAATTGTAAATTGGCAAACTTTGTCGGAGATTAATAATGAAAAGTTCATCATCGAAAGAAGTTCAAACGGTATAGATTTTCAAATGGTGGCACAAATAGCTGGAGCAGGAAATTCAAATTCTCCCATTGCCTATTCGTGGATTGATGAAGAAAACATCAACAATGTTTATTACAGAATTACGCAAATAGATTTTGATGGAAAATCAGAAACATTTGCACCTTTGTATGTCAACTGCTCTGACGAGAAATCCGACGACTTCGATTTTTGGGCTACATATACCAATGAAGGAGATGTGATGGTGAATATAAAAGCACCCTACGACGAAAATGCAAATATTTCGATTTATGATGGAATTGGGAAAATTATATTCCAAAGTGATTATAAAATATTAGAAGGCAACAACCGTTTCATACTCCCTTTTAGCAACATTGCAACTTCCATTTATTACATAAATTGCAGGACAAATTCGGGTTTTAATAAATCTGAAAAACTATTTGTAAATAAAATCACTTTCTAATTTTGCTCTACAAAAATGCGTAAAATCTTTTCAATATTTGCACTATTACTCATGACTTTCAGTTTAAAATCTCAAAATGTTCGTATTAAAGATAGATTTGGCGACAAGTATATTTTTATCGACGGCAACACTATTCGCAACAAAGATAGATTCGGCGATAAGCTTTTTTATTTGGACGGTAGCACCATCAGACGTAAAGATAGATTTGGTGAAAAAGTTTTCTATATAGATGGTAATACAATTAGGTCCAAAGATAGGTTTGGTGATAAAGTTTTCTACTTCGACGGCAATACCGTCCGCAGCAAAGATAGATTTGGCGACAAACTAGTTTTCATCGATGGCAACACCATTCGACAAAGGGACAGATTTGGCGACAAACTCTATTTCTTCGAGGGTCCTGTTGAAAAGTGGGTACTTGTTTGCTTAATTTTTTAAAACGACTTATCTAACAGTCATTTTAAGCATATCCACCTCTTTGCTAGTTAATATTCTCCATCTTCCGCGTGGTAAATCTTTTTTGGTGAGACCTGCATAGAGGGTTCTATCAAGCTTTACAACTTTGTACCCCATGGATTCAAATATTCTTCTAACAACTCTGTTTTGTCCTGTGTGGATTTCAATTCCCACCTCACGTTTTGTATCTGGATTGCTATAAGCAGCGGCATCGGCAACAACAATTTCGGTTCCTATATCCACTCCAACAGTCAATTTCATAAGGTCATCATGTTTTAGATTTTTATCCAATTCCACCTGATAAACTTTTCTAATGCCGTGCATTGGGTGCATAAGTTTTTTAGCCAAATCGCCATCATTGGTGAAGAGTAACAAACCTGTGGTGTTTCTGTCTAAACGTCCAACGGGATAGACTCTTTCGCGACATGCACCTTGTATTAATTCCATTACATTTTTACGATCTCTTTCATCGTATAGGGTTGTTATATAGTCTTTAGGTTTGTTCAGCAAAACATAAACTGGTTTTTCTCTTCTAAGAACTTGGTCGCCATAACGCACTTCGTCTGTGGGTAAAACTTTAGTTCCCAGTTCGGTAACAACTTCGCCGTTTACGCTAATTGCTCCAGTTTCGATAAGAGTATC
Organism: Bacteroidales bacterium; assembly: GCA_012522535.1. Taxonomy (GTDB): domain Bacteria; phylum Bacteroidota; class Bacteroidia; order Bacteroidales; family WCHB1-69; genus JAAYKF01. Next base: position 2,937 of record JAAYKF010000042.1, on the reverse strand, counting down.
GGCTTCGCGGCGGGAGCAAATACCAGCATTGGCTATATATTTATTTAGACGTATTGGACCATTTTCTTCATCATAACGCAGACTTAAAATTTTTGGTCTATCAACCAATCTTCCGGTTTTTCTGCGATTTTCAACAATCTCTTGTAAAATTTCCGAATCGGCGTTTACATCTCTTCTTCTGCGAATAGGTTTTCTTTCGCCTCTATCAAAAGTTTTTTTATCATCAAATCTTCTAGATTTTCTCTCTCCCGATTTGAAGGGTCTATCTTTGTCGCTAAATTTTCTTTTGCCACCAAAGCCTTCTCCCTCTCTGCGTGGGGATGATCTTCTATCTTCACGTTTCTCAAACTTCTTTTCGCCTCTGTCAAATGATTTCTCATCATCAAATCTTCTTGATTTTCTCTCTCCCGATTTGAAAGGTCTATCTTTGTCGCTAAATTTTCTTTTGCCACCAAAATTTTCTCCCTCTCGGCGTGGAGATGATCTTCTATCTTCACGTTTTTCGAAGGGTTTTTCGCCTCTATTGCTTGATTTATACGATTTTCCTTTTGAACTTGCTCCTCTGCTACGACCTCCCGGCTTAGCATTGGACTTTTTAAAACCACCTGGTTTTTTTCCATTGTTAGACATAAACTATCCTTATAAAATTAGCCTGCAAAAATACAAAATTTAGAAACACGGACCGAAAGCATCTTCGATATGTTGGATATTTTCTTCATTTTCGTTGATAATAATTGAAATAACATCGAAGCGTACCTCAAAATCAATTGAATATTTTTGCACAAAATTGTCGGCAGCACGAATTAAAAAGCCCTGTTTTTTCTTAGTAACAAAAGTTTCTGGACCACCAAAATAATCGGTACTACGAGTCTTAACCTCAACAATAACCAACTCTTCGCCATCTTTGGCTATAATATCAATTTCATCTTTTGCGAACCTCCAATTACGAAACATGATTCTATATCCCTTAGACAAAAGATAGTCAAAAGCTATTTCTTCACCAAGTTTTCCAAGCTCATTATGTTCTGCCATAATTAATTGTTAATACTTCCAAAGATAGTAATTAAAATCGTAATAATGAAATTTATTACACAAAATAAGTTTTAATTGTTTAGTCAGCAATGGAAAACATTTATTATTTTTGTCAGTTAAACAATATAACCTACAAAAGAGGGTCATTTTATTAATGAAAAATAGCGCAATAAAATTTCTTTAAAAGCCTTTGGTAAAGAGCGTGCTAATTGGCTTAGGTTTATTCGTACTACTAATTATTATAATATCTTATTTATTGAGGTTTTACACTCGACATGGGGAATCGATACCCCTTCCAGATTACATTGGCAAAACTCTTGAGCAAGCCATGGAGGTGGAAGAGTCTAAGAAATTTTCATTCATCGTAATCGACTCGGTTTATATGCCCGAAAAGCCAAAAGGAAGTATTTACACCCAAGACCCTCCCGGAGAGACCCCTGTGAAATCGGGGCGAAAAATTTATGTAACAACTGTTGCATACGGCGTTCCAACGGTGAATATGCCAAACCTAATTGACCTATCATTGCGTCAAGCAACAAACCTTTTGGAGAGTATAGGTTTGAACGTTGCAAATATTATTTATGAAGAGAGCAAGTTTGACAATGCGGTTTTTAAGCAACTTTATAAGGGTAGAGAAATTTTGCCCGGAACAGAAATAAAACAGGGAGAGAAAATTTCGTTAGTGGTTGGACGCGACTCTTCGCTTATAGAAAATGAATCAGAAATCAATGAAGATTAGAATAGATATAAACATGAAAAAAATAATATTTTCTTTACTATTTATAAGTTTTTTGGCTTTTTCGTGGGGTCAGGAGGTTATCTCTGGCTTAAATGTCAATCCTCAACTTATCAAAAACAGACTTACAGAAAAGGCAAGTTTCTCAGAGCATGAGCCTGTTCATCTGCCATTTATAGACGATTTTTCGAATTATGATGTCTATCCCTCCGAAAAACTTTGGATTGACAAAAATGCTTTTATCAACAATACATATTGTGTAAATCCGCCCACAGTAGGAGTTGCCACCTTGGATGCCTTAAACCAATTTGGTGAAATTTATAGCACTATGCAGGCCACGGCAACACCTGCCGACACTCTAACCTCGCGCCCCATAAGATTGGACACGCTTTTTACACCAAATTATAGACCCATTAATATTGAAGACTCCATATATTTTAGCTTCTTTTTTCAGCCTGGCGGCGGAATGGGCGAGCCTTGGGCTCTTTTGGGCGACAAACCCGAAAGCAACGACTCGTTACTTTTAGAATTTGGATATAAAACCGGAGAATGGGTAATTGGCGAAATTATAGAGGAGTTTATAATTATTGAAGACTTTTTGGAAGTGGGCGACCTAATTGAAAGTCCTTGTGAACCAGATACATATATAACAATTGAAGAAAATCTATTTCCCGAGGATACACTTTGGTTTGTTTGCGACACAATTATGATTCCTGAAATGGTATGGGAAATGGTTTGGCACACAAAAGGAATGAGTTTGCAAGAACTTTATGACGAAACTGGACAATATTTCAAACAGGTTTTAATTCCTATTACAGATGAAAAATATCTGAATGCTGGTTTTCAATTCAGGTTCAGAAACTATGCCAGTATGGGAAACAACTCGCTTCCCGGCTGGTTGGGAAATATCGACCAATGGAATATCGACTATGTTGTGCTTGATATAAACAGAAGTGAAGCTGACACTCTATACAAAGATGTGGCTTTTGTAAATTCAGCACCTACTATTCTGAAAAAATATCAGCAAATGCCATGGAACCAGTTTAAAGGTTTTCAAACCGAAGAGCTTACTGACACACTCAGAATGAAACTTACAAACTTGGATGATATTACTAAAAACACAAGCTTCAACTACTATGTTTATGAAGATAATGGCAACTTGGTATATC
>JAAYKF010000041.1 GCA_012522535.1 Bacteroidales bacterium | reverse complement strand
TTTTTACCATCCTAATTTTCATAAAATAGACCTTTAGTGCGGTAAAAATACTAAAATAAATTGTCAAAATACTGAAAATCAACATTTTAAAACCGCACTAAATTTAATGGGTACAAGTCAGGAAAAACATCAATCTCCCATTTTTTATTATCAAACATAAGAATATAACGTGTCTTTTCAATCTTCTGTTCTACGAGCTTTTCTAAAATCTCCTGAGCATCTGTTAGTGGAATTGTGTATTCAAACTCCAAACGCTTTATGCCCTCAAGTTTACTCTTAACTGTAATAAAAGCCTCTTCTCCCTGATGCCTTATTCTGACAACTTTGTTGGAATCGATATGTAAATATCCTTGAACTATTTTAAAAGATTCATCACAAATTTGTTTAGACCACTCTTGTTGATTTACCAAAAACTTTCTCTCTATTTCAAATGCCATTTTAAAAACTTTATTTATGCAAAAATATAAATTTGAATCAAGATAAAAAAATTACAGAAAATATATTTCAAGCATAATAAAATATCTATAAAATTAATTTTGAGAATATAATTCCAAAAACGAAACTATTTGATACATAAAGTGATAAGGCAATTCTTTGAAAAAACTTATCAACAATGGGGGCTTTTACAATAATTAATCCTATCTTTATCACTTCAAAAAAACATTTTACAAACCTCGAAAAGACATAATATAAATGACACAATTCACTCATTTACACGTACATACCAATTATTCGATTTTAGATGGTCAAGCATCTGTAGAAAAAATTGTTTCAAGGGCAAAAGAGCTTGGAATGGAGGCACTGGCTATTACAGACCATGGTTCAATGTATGGGGTGTTTGAATTTTATTCTGAATGTAAAAAGCAGGGAATAAAACCAATTATTGGTTGCGAAGTCTATATTACTTCAGGTTCCCGACACTCAAAATCTAGCAGAGAAGACAGAAGTGGATATCATTTGATTTTATTAGCTAAAAACAAATTGGGTTATGAAAATCTTTCAAAACTCGTATCCATAGGTCATACAGAAGGTTTTTATTACACACCCCGAATAGATTTTGAAGTTTTAGAAAAGTATAGCGAGGGACTTATAGCATCTTCTGCCTGTCTTGGGGGCGAAATTCCACAAGAAATAATGCGTAAAAACAACGCCCTCGATATAAATGATGAAAATATTGAAATTGAGAGTGCCATCGAAATATGCCAAAAATATACAAATATTTTTGGCGAAGATTTCTACCTCGAGCTACAAGACCACGGTCGTCCTGAGCAACACTACGTAAACAAAGCCCTAATAAAGATTTCTGAGAAAACTGGCATTCCGCTTGTGGCAACCAACGACACACACTTTGTCAGAAAAGAGGACTATGAGGCTCACACAGTTTTAATTTGCCTAAACACAAATAGAGATATTGACGATGTTGATGGAATGCACTACACTGGCAACGAATATTTGCGTTCCGCTAAGGAGATGTATGAGCTTTTTTACCATGTGCCTGTGGCATTGGAAAACACACAACAGATTGCCCATAAGGTGGAAGAGTTTCAGTTAAAACGTGATGTTGCACTTCCAAATTTTGAAATACCAGAGGGCTTCTCAGACCAACAAGAATATCTAGAACATATAACATGGGAAGGTGCTAAAGATCGTTGGGGTGAGTGTTCTGATGAGATTAAAGAACGCTTAAATTTTGAATTAGAAACTATCAAGCGAATGGGTTTTCCGGGCTATTTCTTAATAGTTTGGGATTTTATTAAAAAAGCTCGCGAAATGGGAGTACGTGTTGGACCAGGAAGAGGTTCTGCGGCTGGTTCCGCTGTGGCTTATGCAATTGGTATTACAGGCGTTGACCCCATTAAATATCAATTACTGTTTGAGAGATTTTTAAATCCTGAAAGAATCTCAATGCCCGATGTTGATATAGATTTTGATGATATCAACAGAGACAAGGTTTTGGAATATGTGATTAATAAATATGGTAGAGAAAAAGTTGCTCAAATTGTAACTTTTGGAACCATGGGTGCAAAATCGGTAATTAGAGACGTTTCCAGAATTTTGAAAGTGCCACTACAAGAGGCTGATAGGCTCGCAAAACTTGTTCCAGATGGACAACAAAAATTGGAAAACGTCATAAAAGAGGTGCCAGACCTGAAGTTTGAGTACGACTCAAAACCCGAAATTAAAAAGATGCTCGATCTGGCTCTTAGCCTCGAAGGAACGGTCAGAAGTACTGGTGTTCACGCCTGTGGCGTAATTATTGCCCCTGACGAACTTACAAAATTTGTTCCCATAGCTAGGGCAAAAGATTCGGAAATACCCGTTACACAATTTGAGGGAAATATTGTAGAAGGTGTTGGACTCCTAAAAATGGACTTCCTCGGACTGAAAACTTTATCCATAATAAATGACTCATTAGAAAATATTAAAAAACGTCATAATATTGATGTGGATATTGACAATATTGGTTTAAATGATCAAGAGACTTTTGATATTTTTGCCAAAGGGAATACAACAGCCATTTTCCAATTTGAGTCCGAAGGAATGAAAAAACATCTGCAAGAGCTCAAACCTACCAAATTTGAAGATATTATAGCCATGAGTGCCCTGTATAGGCCAGGTCCAATGAAGTATATTCCAGATTTTATTAATAGAAAACATGGCAAAGAAACTATAAAATACGACCTTCCCGAGATGGAAGATGTTCTTAAAGATACGTATGGAATTACAGTTTATCAAGAACAGGTGATGATACTGTCGCAGCGATTGGCAAACTTCACCAGAGGCGAAGCCGATACCCTCAGAAAAGCCATTGGAAAGAAACTGATAGACACAATGAATGAGATGAAATCCAAATTTGTGGAAGGCTGTCAATCCAACAATATTGATACCGTTAAAGCTGAAAAAATTTGGCACGACTGGGAAGCTTTTGCCGAATATGCTTTCAACAAGTCGCACTCTACTTGCTACAGTCTGATAGCATACCAAACTGCCTATCTTAAAGCCCACTACAAAGCCGAATTTATGGCTGCCAACTTGACCAACAACCTTGGAAAAATTGACGAAATTTCTAAACTTATCGACGATTGTCGCAGAAACGGAATTGAAGTCCTAGGACCTGATGTGATTGAATCGGAAATGAAGTTCACGGTGAACAACAATGGACAAATTAGATTTGGACTTGCTGCCATTAAGGGTGTGGGCGAGGCTGCCGTAGAAAACATTGTGCAAGAGAGAAACGAAAATGGACCATTTACGGGAATAATTGATTTTCTGACAAGAGTAAACCTTAGAAGTTGCAACAAGCGATGCATCGAGTCGTTGGCAAAGGCTGGAGCTTTCGACTCCTTTGAAGAGATTCACAGAGCACAATTTTTCCACACAGAAGATAATGATACCAACTTCTTGGAAAAATTGATAAGATATGCCGGCAACCTAAACGAAAACAAAAACTCACAACAAATATCACTATTCGACCTTGGAGATGAAGAGGATGCAATGCCAGAAATTGAATTTCCGAAATGTAATAAGTGGAGCAATATTGTACAGCTAAAACACGAACAAGATGTTACTGGGTTCTACATATCCGGACATCCATTGGACGATTATAAACTAGCAATTAGATTTTTTAGTAGGTTTAGAATACCGCATATTAAACATGCAATGGCTACAAGAAGAAATATTATTGGAAATGTGAGCGGAATTATCACCTCCACCCAACATCTGTTGAGTAGCAAAGGAACTAATTATGGAAGGTTTGAACTGGAAGATTATGACGACAAAATTGAGTTTACACTCTTTGGAAACGACTATCAGAATGTGAAAAACTTTTTGGAAGAAGGGAAAATTGTTAGTGTTAACTTTAGTGTGGTTTCCCCACCAAGATGGAAATTGGAAAACAATCCTACAGCCGAACATGAAGTGAAAGTTGAAAGCATTGAGTTGCTCTCTGAACTTGTGGATAAAAAATGTAAAATAATAGAAATTGACATTCATTCCGACAGTGTAAATATAGACTTAATAAAGTGGTATAACGCACTCTTTAAAAGGCATAACGGACCGCATAGCGTTTTGTTTAATCTTGTAAATAAAGAAAAAGAATATCATATTGTACTTAAATCAAACAATTACAGCGTGAATGCTGTTAGCTTAGGTGAAGAATTAGATAAAAATAATATTAGTTTTAAATTAAAATAGTAATCAAAAAAAACAAAATTATGGCTTTAGAATTAACAGACAGCAACTTTGAAGAATTGGTTTTAAAATCGGACAAACCAGTATTAGTAGATTTTTGGGCAGAATGGTGTGGACCATGCCGTCAGGTGGCCCCCATTGTGGAAGAATTATCAAAAGAATTTGAAGGAAAAGCTGTTATTGGGAAATTAGATGTTGACTCAAACTTTGATGTTACATCACAATTTGGAATTAGAAATATACCTACAATTTTATTCTTTAAAGGTGGAGAAATTGCCGACAAACAGGTGGGCTTTGCTCCTAAAGAGACCTTAGCTGCTAAACTTGAAGCTCTTATGTAATACCAATTGTAATAATAAAAAGTGTCGTAAAGAAATTTACGACACTTTTTATTTTGAACTAAAAATATATTATTCGTCAACCCTATCCGTAAATAATATTCCTTGCAAGTGGTCATATTCGTGTTGAAAACAAACCGATGTAAAATTGGTAGAACTATAACCCTCAAAGATGTTTTTCTCTTTTCCACCTTCAAGAATATAGTATTCTACAAAAATACTCGAGTGTCGGGTGGAGCTACCACCATATCCAGGCATAGACAAACAGCCATCCCATGGGAATTTTATTTGTCTTTCGGAAGCAAAAACAATATTGGGGTCTATAATAAATTGAAATGGTTTTTCGGGCAAATCAAAGCGTTTGAACCAAAACACACTACGACCAATTCCCACTTGTGGACCAGCAATACCAACCCCTCCAGACTCGTTCATGGTTACCAACATACGCTCTGCCAAACGACGTAAGACGGGGTCGGTGGCATCGGGCTTAATATCGATTGTAGGTGTTCTCAAAAAGAGAGAATCTTCCAAGTCGTCAACTAACAAAATCCTCATTGGCTCGTGGGCTTCGCCCGACATAATTAAGTCTATTTCATTTTGCGTCCAAGGCTTATATTTCTCTTCGGGCTGATTGTTGTTATCATTAATACCATTATCATCTGTATCTTTTTTACAAGAAAACAAAAGTGCTAAAAGCATAAAGCTTAACATCCAAAATTTAGGTGTTCTCATATCTCTATTTTTGGTTTAAAAATTCCACTAACTTTGCACTTGCAATGGCTCTATGACTAATTTTATTTTTCAAATCCAGATCCATTTCAGCAAAAGTAATATTATAATTTATGGGCTTAAATATTGGGTCGTAACCGAATCCCATTTCGCCACTTTTTTCTTCACAAATATGTCCCTCCACTTCGCCATCGAAAAAATATTTTTCTCCTTCAAAAATTAGACAAATTGTTGTTTTGAAACGTGCTGTCCTTTTTTCCATAGGCACAGATTTTAGCTTTTCAAGAACTTTGTTTGTATTGTCTTCAAAACTACAATTTTCACCAGCATATCGGGCTGAAAAAACACCAGGTTCTCCATTCAAAAAATCTATTTCCAAGCCTGTATCATCGGCAAAGCAATTATATCCAAATTTGTCATATACAAACTGTGCTTTTTGCAATGCATTTTCACGCAGAGTGGAGCCTGTTTCGGGAATATCGTCTGCATAATCCAAATCTTTCAACGACACGATATCCCATTTTTCAATCGAATGTTGAATTTCGCTTACCTTATGAATATTGTGCGAAGCAAAAACTATTTTATTCATTATTGCTCAACTAAAACACCACTTGAAGTAAATTCTAGTTCAGTTTCTTCTTGAGTACGTTTATCTACTAATGTAGCTTGATAGTATGTTTTCCTGTCAGCTTTTCTAACCATCCATGCCTCTTTCACCTCATTTCGTTTGCCATACTCTTTTCTGATATATTTTCTTATTCTCTCTGATAAGTTTTCGGGTAAAATTTTATTTGATGTGTACAGAATATTTCCCGACTCATCAAACCCTACTTTTGTGGTTTTGTTTCTATCGATAAATAGAGCTTCGTATGTTCCATATATTTCGTCCCATTCTGCTTGGGTAATTCTTGGATATTTTTGTTTAAAGGCATTTTGAATAGGATCTGGTACTATGAGTTTTATTACGCTAATTTCTTCTGTAACTTCCTCATTTACAATCTCTTCACCAGTGTCGTCGTATGAGCGAATGAAGTTTCCAAAAACATCAAAATAGAGGTCAGTTGCAACCTGATTTAAACCTTCGCGTTGAACTCTAACCTGATAAACTTTACCCATATCTTCATCTTCTATATAGAACGAGTTCTTTATACTTGTTCCAGGATAATTATTTAAAACATAGGAAGATACGGCCCCGGGCAACTCTTTGGCACTAATTTCACGATTTGTCATTTTGCTACCAGCATCTGAGATGTTTTCATAATCTTCCTCATAGGCTTTTCTGTATCTTCTGTCTATGCTACTATCTCCTTCGTCTTCATCTTCATCTTCAAATTCGGGTAAGAATGTCTTGAAGATATTTCCAGATCTATCAAAAAGAAGTCTTGTTTCATACTTTTCTTTTCTATATTTTCTTTCAATAATTACAGCCGAATAGCCATTGTTTTTATCAGCTCTCATAATTTTGTCAGCATATACCAAATTATATCCACGGTAGTGCTCATCGAGGAACTTGCTTACCTTAGCAAAAAGATTTTTGGGTCCCATTTCGGTACGAGTTTCCACCCATGCTCCATCTTCGTCAAAAGTGGCTATGGTGTTTGTTTCTCTAAACACACATTTCACTGTATATAATGTATCTTCCTTGCCTTTGAACCATTGTGGGTCTTTGGCACTTCTAAATCTTTTTGTGAAAGTTCTTTTTACAAGTTCTGGTAAGCTTGATTCGGAAATTAAATTCTCAGGAATGTCGGCTTGTTTAGCTTTTTTCTGTTTTCTCTCTTTTGGTTCTTTTGCATCTGGATTTGTGGCAACTCTTCTTTTGCGTGCCACTTCATCAGCAGTGGCTGTTTCTTGAATTGTAAAACCCGGAGGGTCGTTACGTTCCACCAAGTGCCCATTTATATCAAATTTGAGTGTTGACGGTTGTCCAACTCCAATACCAGAGCGTTTTACCTCTAAAAAATAGTAGTTTCTAATTTTGGGGTCTTGAGCAAATGAACTTTCAGAAATAGAGAAGTTAGGATACTCCTTATTTACATATTCTGTAATTACAGCCGGCAACTCTCTAACTGGTGCCTCAAATTTTGTAAGTTGCCATTCGCCATTTGAGTTAATAAAAACTCTCCCTCGCACCCTGTCTTCAACAACGTGTGCGACATAGAGATTATCTTCGATGTACCAATCTCTGAGTTTTGCCATGGGATATTCTTGTACTAATGTTTCTGAAACCTTAGTTGGCACATCGTTGGCATTTACTTTTTGCCCAAAAGCAGTTCCCGAAAATAGGAAGGTGCTAATGATTAATATTAAAACTACGAAAGAATTTCTTTTTGTGTGGTAAGTCATATCTTTTTAATTTTATTTGAAATTATCGAAAATTAAAGTTTGCTCGCGGTCGGGACCAAAGGACAATATTGTAATGGGAATATTGACCGATTCCTCAATAAGTTTAATGTAATTACTTAGTTCCACAGGCAAGTTTTTATCTTTTATCTCCTGATTCCAGCCTTTGATTTCCAAATATTTAGGTTCAATTTCCATTTCGTTATCAAAGGGTATTTCATCAGTTTCAACTCCATTTATGTTGTACTTGTTACAAACAGAAATTGTTTCAAATTTATTCAAAACATCTGCTTTCATCATTATTAAATCTGTAACGCCATTCAGCATGCAGGCATATTTTAGAAGAGGAATATCCATCCAGCCGCATCGGCGTGGACGTCCAGTTGTTGAGCCAAACTCATTTCCTTCAACTCTAAGCATATCGCCAACTTCGTCGTGCAACTCGGTGGTGAAAGGTCCAGAGCCAACTCTTGTGATGTAGGATTTGAAAATTCCGAATACTCTTCCAATTTTTGTGGGAGCAATTCCCAACCCGGTGCAAACACCTGCTGCAATAGTATTTGAAGATGTTACGTATGGATATGTCCCAAAATCTATGTCCAAAAGTGTTCCCTGTGCTCCTTCGGCCAAAATAGATTTTTTGGAATTTAATGCCTCATTCAAATAATATTCTGTATTAATAATATTATATGTTTTTAGCTCTTCAACTGCCAAAAACCATCTATTTTCATACTCTTCCAAGGTGAAGCCATCAAGTTTTACATCCGAATAGTCAACATCATAAGCATTTGCAATTCTTAAATGCTTTTTCTTTAATGTTTCATATTTTTGTTTGAAGTTTGGGTTTAGAATATCGCCCACCCTGAGTCCATCACGAGAAATTTTGTCAGTATATGTTGGTCCAATTCCTTTTAGAGTTGAGCCAATTTTTTTATCTCCTTTGCAAGTTTCATAAATATAATCTAGCAACTTGTGTGTGGGAGTTATAAGATGCGCTTTTTGCGAGACAAGCAAAATATCTTTAATATTACAAAAATCTTTGACCGATTCCACCTCTTTATAAATTAATATAGCTGGATCGATTATAACACCATTTCCAATAACATTTATTGTGTTCTCTCGGAAAATTCCAGAAGGAAGGGTGTGAAGGGTGAACTTTTGACCGTTAAACTCTAAGGTGTGTCCTGCATTTGGACCACCCTGAAATCGTGCCACAATGTCGTATTTGGGTGTTAATACATCAACAATTTTACCTTTTCCTTCGTCGCCCCACTGCAAACCCAACAATACATCTACTTTCATTAAATATCTTTTTAGTTTCTATTAATCTTTCGAATCCTTTTCTACGCAGTAAAAGGTAAGCGAATGATTGGTTATTTTAACATTAAATTCTTCCTCTAATCTCTCTTTAATATCATTAATTCTTGGATCAGAAAACTCATACATCTCGTTTGTATCGGTACAAATAAGATGGTCGTGATGTTTGAAGTTGAACGATTTTTCATACTGAGCATAATTTTTGTCAAACATATGTTTGGTAACCAAACCGCTATCTAAAAACAACTCCATAGAATTGTATAAAGTAGCTCTACTGACCAAATATTTGTTGTTTTTCATTCTTATATACAGCGATTCTATATCGAAATGTTCATCCGTAGAATAAATTTCTTTAAGAATCATAAATCGTTCTGGAGTTTTTCTGTGTCCTTTTTCTTCTAGATATTCTGTGAAAAACTCTTTAACTTCTTCAAAATCAACGTTTTGTCTATTTTTCAACATAATTTTCTCTCTTTTAGTCCTCTAAATTACAAAATTATTTTTATTTGTCCTTAGAATAAATAAAATTAAGCAAGAAAATGTTCAATATTTTATTTTTTATATGAATTAATTCTAATTACTTTATCTACTCCATCTAATTTTTTTAGTTTTTCCATCAAAATCATTAAAACTTCCAGTTCATGCAAATATAAGTAAACTGTTCCAGTAAAACTACCCTCACTGGTCTCAAATTCAACCGATCTGACGTTAATTTTCAGTTCTGTGGAAATTACATCGAAAATTCTTTTCATCAGTCCCATGGTGTCAATGCCTGTAACCCTTAAGCCTGTTAGAATTGAGACTTTTTCTTTGTTTTTCCACTTTGCTTTTACAATTAGGTTTCCATGTTGCGACATTTTGCTTATGGCTACTTTGCAGGTTGTTCTATGAATTTTTATCAGATTAGAGTCTTTAATAAATCCCACAACTGGGTCTCCAGCCAGCGGATTGCAGCAATCAGCAATGACATAATTTACTTCTTGGATATTTTCGTCTAGGACCATCGCCGTAGGGTCTTTTTTCATTTGTAAATTGATGGCTTCGTCCACATTCTTGGTGTTGCTCATCAAGTTTATCAGAGGTCGCAGGGTGATGTAATCCACAAAGGACATTTTCTTGGGTTTTTCGGCTTCAAAACTTCTCTTCAAGTCTAAGAAGCTGATTTCATCATTGTTGAACGCGTATAGAAAATCGTTTTTGTCTTTAAAGCCTATTCGTTGCGAAATATCTTGCAAAAGCTCTTCACTGTATGACATATTATTTTCCGACAGGTATTTAACAAATCTAAGTCGTCCCTCTTCAGTTTGAGTTTTTTTGTCAATTTTCAGGGCGTTGTTGATTCTATTTCTGGCTTTTGAGGTTATCACAAAATCCAACCAATCTGCCCTTGGTTTTTGCACTTTTGAAGTTATCACTTCCACCTGATCGCCACTTTTTAAAACATGTTTTATGGGCATTAGGCTGTAGTTCACTTTGGCACCAATGCAGCTATTCCCTAGTTCGGTGTGCACTGTGTATGCAAAATCTATAACGGTGGAACCCTTGGGCATAGTTTTCATTTCGCCCTTGGGTGTAAAGACAAAAATTTCGTCGGTGAACAGATTTGACTTAATTTCACTTAAAAAGTCTAATGCTGTTATTTCATCACTTTTGAGAATGTCTCTAATTTTCTCCAACCACTCATCTACGCCAGCTTCAAATTTTTGGTCTGCGTGACTTAAGTTTTTGTACTTCCAATGTGCTGCATATCCCTTTTCGGCAATTTCGTCCATTCGTCGGGAACGAATTTGTACCTCAACCCATTTTCCAGCACTGCTCATCACTGTTGTGTGCAAAGATTCATAACCATTGGCTTTGGGAATTGAAATCCAGTCGCGAAGCCTGTCGGGATTGGGACGATATAGCGAAGTAACAACTGTATAAACTTTCCAACAATCTACTTTTTCTCTCTCCACAGGAGAATCTACAATAATTCGGATGGCAAAAAGGTCGTAAACTTCTTCAAATGGAACCCCTTTTTTGCGCATTTTGTTCCAAATGGAACGTATGGATTTCACACGACTAACAATCTCGAATTCCAATCCTTCTTTTTCAAGAATTTTGTCTATTGGCTGTGTGAAGGCTTTAATAAACAAATCTCTCTCCTCTTTCGACTCACTAATTTGGCGAGAAATATTTTGAAACACTTCGGGTTCAAGATATTTCATTGAAAGGTCGTCCAACTCTGTTTTAAAGGAATAGAGTCCTAGTCTGTGTGCCAGAGGGGCGTAGAGGAATGCTGTTTCGGAGGCTATTTTTAGTTGCTTATCTCGGGGCATAGACTCCAATGTTCGCATATTGTGCAGTCTGTCGGCAAGTTTTATAAGGATAACTCTCACGTCATCTGAAAGAGTCATCAATATTTTTCTAAAATTTTCAGCTTGAAGTGAAGGAGTTTGCATATCCATCACATCGTCAATTTTTGTGAGTCCGTCTATGATTTTTGCCACATTGGAGCCAAATAGCTTTTCCACATCTTTCAGGGTGTAGTCGGTGTCTTCCACCAAGTCGTGCAGCAAGGCACAAATGGTGGCAGTGGCACCAAGACCAATATCGGCAACTACGATTCTGGCAACCTCTATGGGGTGATAGATATATGGTTCGCCACTTTTGCGTCGCATATCTTTATGACCCAAAACTGCCAAATTGAAAGCTTTACGAATTTCGCGTTTTTGCTCCTGTGTTGCTCTGTTTCGCAAAAGAGCAATTAGCTGCTTATACTTTTTTAGAATCTCTTTTCGTTCCTGATCAATATCTATAATATATTCCTTCATTTTCATCTTCTAAATTGACTTACAAATTTATAAAATAAACAAGAGAAACATAGCTATATTATAAATTTTTCTGTTTTATTATAACAAATGCTATTATGTACTCTAAAAGTTATAGTTTGGGCAGTTTTCTCTCTATTTGTTTTTATCTTGTTGATTAGTAGTGAGTTGGGAGTTTATTTAGTTTTGTTTTCGATTTTTGGTTATTTTGGCTCGATTTTTGCAATAAGATAAAAATATTTCACATGTTTTGTAAGTTCCTGAAAGTCAGTAAGTAAAAAATGTACTTTCGGGTCAAAATTTTGCTATTTTGGCTCGATTTTTGCAGTATTGTTAAGTTGATTATTAAAATTACTGACAATGAAACTATTTTTATTAACTCTTGCTCTAGTTGGAATTGCCATTGCGGGAATGGCAATCAAAATGTTTGTGAAAAAAGATGGTGAGTTCAAAAAATCTTGTAGCTCAGCAGATCCAAACTCTACACACTCATGCACTTGTCAGTCAAGCAAAAATACACAGTGTAATAATAAGTAATTTATGTATGTTTTAATAGTTTAGTTAATTTCCACCAATTTATTTGCTAAATCATCCGTAGCAAAGTCTTTTAGAGTGCCTGTTTTATCTTCATAAATAAAATAGGCACTTATTTTTTTATCTGGATTTTGTTCAATAAAATCCATTGATTTTTCTAAACCCATAACCATAAAGGCAGTGGCGTATGCATCTGCCAAACAAGCATTTTGGGCAATTACTGTGGCACTCAATAAGTTGTGCGAAATGGGCATCAGGGTTTTGGGGTCGATGGTGTGCGACTTGCGAACTCCCTCATCTATTATATATTTTCGGTATGTGCCAGAGGTAGCAATGGCTTGATTAGAGATTTCAATCTTGGAATATAGTTCTCGTTGGTCGTCCATGTTTTTGCTTGGACGCTCAATGCCTACAACCCACATTTTGCCATTGTTTTTTTTGCCCTTTGCCAATACCTCGCCGCCAATATCAACCAAATAGTTTTCAACCCCTTTGAATTCTAGAAATTCACCCACCAAATCTACGGCATAACCCTTGGCTATGGCATTGAAATTTAGCTGCATATCTGGATGTTTTTTGATAAGTTTCCCATCGATAATTTTCAACTTTTCAAAGCCAATAATTTCGCTAAGTTTAGAGATTTTTCCCATATCAATTTCATCGCTTTTTGTGGCTCCAAAGCCCCACGCTTCAACCATTGGCCCCACGCTAATATCAAATGCTCCATCGCTGTCTCGACTTACGCTTTGCGAAATCTCAAAAATGTTTACAAAATCTTCATTTAGCTCCACATCTTCATTTCTATTTATCTTGGAAATAATGGAATTTTCCACAAAAATAGAAGCTGTGAGATTAAAATTGTCCAAAATTGAGTCAATTTCAAATTTTTCTATTTTATGGTCGTGGTAGTATATTATGCTATAATATGTGCCTTGTGCTTCTCCTTTAATTTTATATTCTTGCCCTTGGGGCGAAAAGTTGCACGACTGAAGGATTATTGAAACTAAGATGAAAACATATGTTTTTTTCATAATTTAGAATTGGAGTTTTATTGGCTATTAATCTGAGAATAAGCCATTTTCATATTTATCTTCTCGCGAAATTCGGTGTAATCCGTTGGAATAATCTTCTTTTATAATGGAGATTAAGTATTCGTAATCGGAACTGTTTTTTATGAAATCTACCTTATTTGTATCAACAATTATTATGGGAACATCTGTCATAGCCGAGAAATATTGCATATATGCTTGTTGGATATTATTAAGATATTCAGCGGAGATATTTTGTTCGTAAGTTCGTCCACGATTTTTTATATTTTCCAAAAGCAAATCCACATCTTTGTATAGATAAACAATTTTGTCGGGTTTTGGAATAAAAGATGCTATTATTTCAAAAAGTTTTGTGTAGAGTGCAAATTCGTCATCTTTGAGGTTGTTGCTGGAAAAAATCAAGCATTTATCAATAAAATAATCCGAAATTGTGAAATTGCTAAAGAGTTTTGTTTGAGTTAAATCCTTTTTTAGCTGTCCAAATCTATCTGCCATAAAGGACATCTCTAAAGGGAAGGCATATCTTTCGGGGTTTTCGTAGAACTTGGGCAGAAAAGAGTTGTCGGCAAACTGTTCCAAGATTAAATTTGCATTAAAATCTTCAGCAATTTTTGTGCTTAAACTGGTCTTTCCTGCACCAATTGTTCCTTCAATTACAATATAATTGTCTTTCATTTTTTCAAAATGTTAGAACAAATGTACATAATCAAAACTAAATTATTGCTGGTTTAGTTATATTATTTTATTTTGCACCAATTAGTACTAGTATAATTATCTTGTTATCAATGTTTTGTAGGGTGGTTTATGGAATGTTTTAACCAATTTGTGAAAAAGTCGCGTTAAATCATCTAATTTGTGGTTTTATTTCGTATCTTTATGAAATAATTTGCAAATGGTATATATAATATATATATTTGTGATGTCAATGCACCAAGTTTTATGAATAGAGTTAGCAAATATTACCCTTTAAGATATTCTACTCTTGCGAAATTTTTATTTTTTGCTTTTGTTTTTCTATTCTCTTCTGCATATTTATATGCATCAAAATCCAAAAGAGACACGTTGCGTTCTACGGGACCATGGGTTTTTATAGAGAATAAGGGTCAGTGGGACAAAAATATAAATTTCAAGTCGGAGGTGAGAGGTGGAGCAATTTTCTTGGAAAATGATTGCTACACGGTTGTGGTGGAGGATATTTCGGCAATTAACAAGTTGATGGAGTATAAGTTTAACGGTGAATTGCCCGAAAACAAGGAAAATCTGAATACAATTATCAATTGTCATTCATACAAAGTTTTTTTCGAAAATTGCAATCCCAGCCCCAAAGTGAAATCTTTTTATCCATCCTTCGATTATAAGAATTATTATCTTGGAGATGACCGTAGCCGTTGGACTAGTGAGGTGAGATCCTATGGGAAGGTGAAATATGAAGAATTATGGAACGGGATTGATCTTTTTGTTTATTCTTCTGATAATAAATTCAAATATGATTTTGTTGTAGCCCCCGATGCTGATGTAAATCAAATTTCGTTGAGGTATTCTGGAGTTGACAAAATTTCACTCTCAAAGGGCGATTTGTTAATTTCGACCAGCGTGGGTTCCATTGTGGAGATGAAGCCATATGCATATCAAATTGTTCATGGTGAGCAAAAAGAGGTTGATTGTAAGTTTCAGCTAAAAAATAATATTTTGAGTTTTGTTTTGGGAAAATATGACCAGAGTTTAGAATTAATAATCGACCCTGTTTTAATTTTTTCCACCTACACTGGCTCGTTGGCTGATAATTGGGGATATACTGCCACTTATGATAAAAATGGATTTTTATATGCTGGCGGTTCGGTTTTTAATGTAGGTTATCCCACTACAGCGGGTGCTTTTCAGATTGACTATGGTACTGGAGTTTGCGACATTAGTATTACGAAATTTGACAGTGCAGGCACGCATTTAATTTATTCCACATATTTGGGAGGAAGCGGTTCGGAGGTGCCAAATAGTCTTATTGTGAATGAAAATGATGAGTTGTATGTTTTGGCTACAACGGGCTCGGCAAACTTTCCCACAACTTTGGGCTGTTATGACAACAGTTTTAATGGAGGTTCAAACTACACTTTGACCTATATTATAAGTTTTCCAAATGGCTCGGATATAGCCCTATGTAAGTTTAATTCCACCGGTACTCAGCTTTTGGGCTCTACATTTTTTGGAGGTAGCGGAAACGATGGTCTGAATACCATTCCTGTTTTGAAGAAAAATTATGCCGACGATGTCAGGGGCGAGGTGATGATTGACGAGCAATCTAACGTTTATGTGGTTAGTAGTACCACTTCGACTGATTTTCCGGTAACGGCAGGCTCCTTTCAAACGGTTTATGGCGGTGGAGATCAAGATGGTTGTGTTTTTAAATTTAATCACAATCTCACAAACCTAATTTGGAGTTCATACCTTGGTGGTGCTGGCGAAGATGGATGTTATAGCATTCAGCTCACTTCTGATAATGAGATGTATATTGGTGGTGGAACAAATTCAGTGAATTTTCCAACTACAAATGGTGTTTTGATGCCTGCTCACAAGGGTGGGGTTGATGGCTATATCACCAAAATAAACCAAAATGGGACAAGTGTCTTGGCTTCTACATACTATGGTTCATCGGCATACGACCAAGTTTATTTGGTAAAAAGCGACAGAGACAACTACATTTATGCCTTTGGTCAAACTGGGGCTTCTGGCACAACTTTCATTCAAAATGCAATTTGGAATAAGCCCGGAGGGGGGCAGTTTATTAGCAAAATTAGTCCAAACTTAGATGAGGTGGTTTGGTCCACAGCCTTTGGCTCATCCAGCAACAATTCGGGGCAGCCCGATATTTCGCCCACAGCACTTATGGTTGACTTGTGCAACAATATTTATATGTCGGGGTGGGGTAGTCCGGTATTGAATGGTTTTGGGGGAACAGTGGGAATGCCCATCACTGCCGATGCTTTTCAAACTACCACCGACAATAATGATTACTATTTTTTGGTAATAAAAGATGATGCTTCAGCACTGGTTTATGGGACATATTTTGGCGGTCCACACTCGCGGGAGCATGTTGATGGCGGCACTTGTAGGTTTGACAAAAAAGGAAGAATTTATCAAGCCATGTGTGCTGGTTGTGGTGGTAACAACGATTTACCTGTTTCGCCCGATGCATGGTCAACAACCAATAATAGCTTTAACTGCAATTTGGGAGCATTAAAATTCGACTTCAATCTTCCAGCCATAATTGCCGACTTCGATATGCCAGATATTGTTTGTGCACCAGCGGTGATAAATTTCCAAAACAATTCTCAAACCATAGAATCGGGTGTTACAACTTGGAAGTGGAGTTTTGGCGATGGGGCTACATCAACCATACATTCGCCCACACATACCTACTTAGAATCGGGAACTTATGATGTTACCCTAATAATTCAAAATTTAGGAAGTTGCAACTTTGCTGATACAATTACTAAACAGATAATTGTACTCTCAAACACCTTAGACACCCTTCCTGATAGGCATTTGTGCATTGGCTCATTTATCCAAATTGGAATACCACCTTCTGGAAATCCAGCAATCTCATATAACTGGACCCCCGGAAATGGATTGAATAATACTGTTATTTCGAACCCCATTGCAAACCCCTCAAATACAATCACTTATATGCTAAATGTAACAGATGGAGTTTGTATTGACACACTTCTGCAAACAGTTCATGTTTATGATTTGCAAGTAGATGCAGGAAGTGATATAGTAGTCTGTTTAGGCGATACAGCCCATCTTGTGGCTAATGCAGTTGGTGGAGCAACGCACTATTATTGGTCATCAAATGCGAACTATACAGATACAATAAACTTAAATTTCACATCAAATATTTTCAAAAAAGAGGTTACAGAAACTCAAACGTACTATGTCCATGCCACCAATGGATATTGCTCGGCATACGATAGTGTAACAGTTAGCATGTCGTATGCAGATATTTCTGCCCAAACACCATACACAATTTGTCAGGGCGACTCGGTTAAATTATCGGCAACAAATAATATTTCAGGACAATTTATCAACTATAATTGGGAGCCTGCATCTTCGGTACTTGCAGGTGGAAGTGGCTCATCACCTTGGGTAAATCCCACCAATACAACCACATACACAGTTACAGGGGTGAATAATCATGGGTGTAAAGACACAGCTAAAGTTACTGTAAATGTGAATAAAGTCCTCAGTAGCAACACTGTAAATAATGTAATTTGTTATGGCGATTGCAATGGAAGTGTTGAGGTAGAGGCCTATGGAGGCTCATCGCCCTATTCCTATTCGTGGTCTAGTTCCAGCACCAATACATCAAACAGTATTAATAATCTTTGTGCAGGGGTACATTATTTGACCATAACCGATGATATTGGTTGTAAAAAATTAGATACTTTCAATATACAGCAGCCATCGGAGCTTTTGATAGCCTTTGCCGATACCCAACAGGTTTTGTGTAATGGCGAATGTACTGGCGAGGTTAGAGCCGTTGTGCATGGCGGAGTTCCGCCATATTCCTACGCATGGATAAATGGGCAAACAACAGATTTAATTACAAATCTTTGTGCTGGCACATATCATATCACTGTAACCGATGCTCATCAATGTACTGCTACAAGTTTTTTCAAAATAATGGATACTTCCAGTTTTGATGCCGTGGGTAGTGCAATTCCTGTACGTTGTTTTGGCGAGTGTAATGGTGTAGCCACAGTGCTTGCCACAGAGGGTTTGCCGCCATATTCCTATCAGTGGAATATTGGTGCCGACAGCACAAGTTTTCACAATTTATGTGCAGGGGTATATAATGTAACCGTTACAGACGACAACAATTGCATCAGAAATGTTTTCATAAACGTGCCTGAACCTGCCCCCCTTAGCATCGACTCCGTTTATGAGCGAGAACCTTTGTGCTATGGTAGTGATAATGGAATTATCAAAATATTTGTCAGTGGTGGAACGCAACCCTATTCATACACTTGGAACGGCATTGCAGGGGCATACAATAATGAAACCCTTCTTGCAGGGACATATGAAATAAATATCACCGATGCTCGGGGTTGTGAAATAGATACTATTATAACACTCTCTCAACCGGAGAATCTACAAGTTTTAGTAAATACAACAAAAGTGCCCTGCGAAGAGGTCTGCATTGGCGAAGCATATGTCAGCATTAGCGGCGGAACAGAGCCATACTACTATCTATGGAGCAATGGTCAAAACTTAGTTACAGAGATAGGCGATCTGTGCAAAGGTAATTATTCTATCACCGTGAGCGACAGAAATAATTGTGCCGCAATGGCAGTTTTTAGCATCGAAGATTCTTCATATTTTTATACTGATGTGCAGGCGTGGAGCGATAGAGATACCATTTATCAATCCCAAAGTGTGCAGTTAGAATCAACCGAATTTGACGATTTTGGCTATCACTGGGAGCCAGCATCTTCGCTTGACAATAATACCATCAGAAATCCCATTGCAACGCCCTATGAAACAGTGATTTACACTGTAAATGTTATTGATGATTATGGTTGCATTTTGAGCGATACAGTCAGAATTGTGGTTTTGGAGGTAATTTGCGATGAGCCATATGTTTACGTGCCAAATGCCTTTACACCCGATGGCGATAATAAAAATGATATAGTTTTTGTTAGAAGCGAAATAGTTACCGACGTGAATTTTGCTATTTATGACCGCTGGGGCGAAAAAGTTTTCGAAACAACAGATATGAATGTGGGTTGGGATGGCACTTTTAGAGGTCGAAAATTAGACCCTGATGTCTATGTTTATTACCTAAATGCCACATGTTTGAACAAAGAGAAACTTATAAAGAAAGGAAATATTACCCTAATAAGATAGTGCAAAGTTTTATGAGAAATATTAAAATATCATTGATTTTTTTAATTAGTCTGCTCTTTGCAAAACTATCAGCACAAGATATACATTTCTCTCAATTTTGGCTTGCACCAATTCAGATAAACCCTGCCAATGTGGGTTTTTTCGAGGGTCAAACACGCATTGCTGCCCAGCATCGAACCCAGTGGAGAGCTGTTACCAAACCCTTTGTTACCTATGCCAGTTCTGTGGATTTACCCCTAATAAAACGAACTTACAGACAAGAGATTTTTGGCATAGGAGCATCTGTTTTTCATGATCATTCGGGAGACTCACGCTATGGCACAACACAATTAAATCTTTCAATGTCGTACATAAAAGGTTTGAACAGAAAAAATAACAATTTCCTCTCTGTGGGTCTGCAAGTGGGGGGTGCACAGCGGACAATAGACTACAGTGAACTCTACTTTGATGAGCAGTTTCACAATGGCAGGTTCAATGAAGATATGGCACATAGCGAGCAATTTGCAAAAGATAATTTTATTTTCGGAGATATTGGACTTGGCGTAAATTGGATTTATCAACCCCGAAACAGACAAGTTTGGAATTTGGGATTGGCACTATTTCATCTAAACAAGCCCAAACAATCACTCTTGAATGACAACAGTATTCGCTTGGATATGAAAATGATTTTTACGGCAAGTACAAGTTTGGCATTGGATAAAAATATAGATTTACATCCCATGATAATGGCTTCATTTCAAGGGGTTTACAGAGAAATAATTATAGGGGGAATGACCAAATATATTTTGGATAAAAATCCACTTTCCTACACAACCCTAAATATGGGGGTCTTTTACCGTGCTGCTGATGCCGCCTATTTTATGATTGGTGGCGAATATATGAACTTTAATTTTGGACTAAGTTATGATGTAAATATGTCGCGATTAAAAGTGGCAAGCCGATATAAAGGAGGCTGGGAATTGTCCGTAAATTATATATTTAACAGATATAAACCTCGAAGAATCAAGGAGGTACCTTGCCCAATATTCTAATTTAACTACTTATGAAAAAGAACAGAAATAGACTCCTTTCAAAATCCTTCCACTATATTTATGTTGTAAATATATTTTTATTTCTAATATTTAGCTTAGATATTGTGGCACAAGATGCCCAAAGTTTGACCTACAAAGCTGGATATGAGGCTTTTAGTGTAGGTGATTATCAAGAAGCAGCCATCTGTTTTGCACAATTAGTGAATGAAACTAATGGCAAAAATGCAAAATATCTATACTACTATTCTCACTCCTTAGAAAAATCTTTTGCCTATCAAGAGGCTGCAAAATGGTATGAAGTTTTGTATAAAATCGATAGCTTAAAAACCTATCCCGAAACTAAATTTCATTGGGCTCAAATGGTAAAACAGTTGGGCGATTACGAAAAAGCATCAAGACTTTTTAGGGAGTTTCAAAATGAGTATAAAGCTGAAGATAGTTACTATTTGGAACGTACAAAAATTGAAATTTCAGCTTGCCACGAAGCACAAATAATGATGAAACGACCCTTAGATGTGAAAATTGAGCATTTAAGCAAAAATATAAATACGCCATACTCAGAGTTTAATGCCCATCAACTGGGCGATACAGCACTATATTTTTCATCACTTCGACTATTAATTCCCGATAACGAAAATTCCATTTTCCCCAGTTTATATATCTCAAAAATATACTATTCCCGAATGTCCATGGCGGGATATTCTGCCCCCAAAGAGCTGCCCATTAGCATAAATAATCCCGAAACCCACAACGCAAATTTCTGCTTTAGTCCCGATAAAACAAGAATGTATTTCACTCGATGCAAAACCCAGTCAAAATCAAAGTTAAATTGCGAAATTTGGCTAAGCGAAATGCGTCATGGTAGGTGGCGTAAACCCCAAAAACTCAACCGCAGAATTAATGCCCCCGGCTCCACCACAACTCAGCCTTTTATTGTGGAACACAATGATCATGAAGTGCTATATTTTGTGTCGGATAGGGCAGGAGGATATGGCGGAATGGACATCTGGTACTCGGTTTATGAAGGTGGGAAATATTACGACCCCGTCAATTTGGGAAGCAATATAAATACCCCCGGAAATGAAATTACACCCTTCTACGATTTTCAAAAATCGACCCTCTATTTTAGCTCCGACTGGCACCCCGGCATGGGTGGCTACGACATCTTTTTTTCCGAGGGTGGACTAAATCAGTGGGGATTGGTGCATAATGTGGGCTATCCCCTAAATTCACCAGCCAACGACCTCTATTTCAGTGTGATAGAAGAGGATTCACTTGCCGGGTATTTCACCTCAAACCGAAAAGGATCCTACTTTTTATCGGGTGAAACCTGCTGCAACGACCTCTATTACTTTGAGTATAATTCAGCCGAAAAACCCCAAAGTATAGCCCTTGTAGATACCCTTTTTGTGGAATA
This sequence comes from Bacteroidales bacterium, assembly GCA_012522535.1. Taxonomy (GTDB): domain Bacteria; phylum Bacteroidota; class Bacteroidia; order Bacteroidales; family WCHB1-69; genus JAAYKF01. Next base: position 10,298 of record JAAYKF010000041.1, on the reverse strand, counting down.
TGTGGACATGAGTTCCAAAATCAAAGAGCTTTTACCCCTGACACTCTATTTTCATAATGATGAACCCGACCCTGCCACCACAAAAACTGTAACCGATAAAAACTATAAAAATACCTTGGCTGACTATTTTGCCATGAAAGATATTTACAAAAAAGAGTACTCCAAAGGCTTGTCAGCACAAGATGCCCAAGTGGCAGAACAGGATATCGAAAACTTTTTTGATGAATTTGTAGGAAAAGGTTTTAGCGATTTAGAAAAATTTGCCCTCTGGCTAAAAGAAGATTTAGATAGAGGAATTAGTGCAAAAATAACCATTAGGGGGTACACAAGTCCCTTGCACACAGCTGATTATAATATGAAATTGGCAATGAGACGCATTTCAAGTCTGAAAAACTATATCCATGAATATGAAAATGGTCTCTTTATGCCATATATAAATGAAGAGAGAGGAAAACCTTCCTTAAAACTTTTAGATGCTCCCATTGGGAAAGAATTGGCAAGTCCTTTAGTGAGTGATAACCCCAACGACAAAAGAAATTCAATTTATAGTCGTGCCGCAGCTTTGGAACGCCGAATACAAATTGTGATGTACGAAACCGAAGAGGAAACTATGTCTAAAGACAGATCACCCAAAATTTTATTAGCCCAAAAAGAGATCGATTTTGGTAAATTAAAAAACAATCAAATCAATACTTTAGTGGTGCAATTTATGAATATTGGCGAAGAATTACTTGAGGTAAAAGAGGTAGTTTCACAACATCCAGCATTTAAAATAGTTTACACGCCACAGCAGTTGCAAAATATGCAAAAGGGAGAGTTTAGCCTAATTCTGATGTCGCAATTTGTGGAAGAATTATTAGATGAAGAAATCATAATTCGTAGCAATGCCCAAACCCCCGAAATTAAAATTAGAGTAAAAGCAAGTAGAGAATTGTAGATAGATATATTGAACAATTAAGAATGAACAATTATGAATTGTGAATTAATATTTTCATTATCAGTGTTGTGTCGTTTTCGTGGGTTGGAAAATGGAATATTTGTCATGTAGTACCGTTTGTAAAATAATAAAATAGTCTAAACTATTTTATTATTTTACAAACGTAAATGCCGATGGTTAAACTCAAATTAATCAATTGGAAATTTGAAAAATCGAACTACAAATACTTAATCGATTCAGACTTGATAAAATCGGGAATGAATTTGGTTTTAAATATATAGACCAATTTCCCAATCGATATAATAATAAATTCCTTTAAAAACTTTGTACTTTTTAGCTTTTATCTAGTAATTAATAGAGACTATATAAGAAAGCTTTACGCTAAATGGGGTTATTGACTTACTATCTCCTTGATGGTTTATGCTTTTTTGTGGCATTCCCATTCCTCCTCTTAAATTTACTTCATGGTATCTGTCGTACTCGGATAGCCAGCGGTAAGAGAACTCCAATGATGGTTGTAGCCAATGTTTTGTGCCATAAAATATTTCATCAGGATTGGGCGATTTTTCTGGTTTAAACTGCTCGGAGCTCACCACCGGAAAAATATTAAAATCGGCACCAGCACCCACCATCCAACCTTTCCAAACCTCTGTTTCGAAGGTAGATGCAACCCCAGAACTATATTGAATCATAAGTGGAACAGACAAGCTTCCGTAGGCTCCCGAGCCGTCATTGGCTTTTATATACGACAATCCTAAATTTATGGGCATTGCCAAAGATAGGCTGTGATCGTTGTCAATTCTCCAAAAAGCATACCTTATAATATATGTAAACGAAAGTGCATTCCAGCTGTTATTGTCGTAAACAGAAAATCTTTCCGGGTCGAATTTTACAACATTCACGCCAGTGGTGTCATAAAAAGGCACACTACTCATTGGTCCGCTAACATACTCTGTGAAGAGACTAAATCCGCAACTGTGAAAAAATCTGCTATATCTGATTTTCTCCTCTCCATATTCACTTTGAGAATATGCCTTTGCAGAAAGCATCAAAAATAGTATTAGAAAACCTAAATATCTTAAAAATTTCATTCTTTATATTTTGCTTATACTTATATAAGATACAAATATAAAATATTTTATGAAATATTGAAGCAAATATTTGAAATTACTCTAAATTTATATCTGCTAATTTGTCTAAGTCTTAAATGCCATTATGCTATGCTACATTAATTAATATGACAAATTGGGTAACAGACCGATAAATTATTTCGTCCCTAATGGGACGAAATTTTTCTTATTCTTTGTTTTCTACAAAGATTTCGTTCCTACGGAACGTGTTTTTTAATAGGGATAATATAACCTGCAAGGTCTTTCAGACCTTGTAGGTTTAAAATCAAGGAAATAAAGGTCTTCCCGATTTTGTAGGTTTAAAGCCAAAATACACCTACCCCAAAAGTATCAAACTCACAGCCATTATTGCCATTCCAGCAACCACTCCATAGATTGACCAGTGGTGTTTTCCAAATTTTTGTGCCGCAGGTAGAAGCTCGTCCAAAGAGATAAAAACCATTATTCCAGCCACAATTCCGAAAATAAAGCCCATTATATTATCGCTGAAAAAGTGCATTAAAAGGAAATATCCAGCAATGGCACCCAATGGCTCCGAAAGCCCCGAAAGGAAGGAGTAGCGTAGAGCTTTTCGCTTGCTTCCAGTGGCGTAATAAACTGGCACCGAAACAGCTATTCCCTCAGGGATATTATGAATGGCAATGGCGAAGGCAATAGTAATTCCCAACGATGGGTCTTCCACCGCCGAAACAAAGGTAGCCAAGCCTTCAGGAAAATTGTGAATGGTAATGGCTATGGCAGTGAATATTCCAATTCGCATAAAGCTTTTCTTTTGTAAGTCTTCTTTTTCTTTTTCCGAAAAGCTGTGCATATCGTGGGGATTGAAGGTGGAAGGCACTAAGGTATCTATAAGTCCAATTAGTAAAATTCCACCAAAAAATGATAGTATGGCATAGAGATTCCCCAATTTACTACCATAAATATTCGCTAACACCTCCTGCGATTCCACCAAAATTTCCACAAAAGAGACATATAGCATCACTCCAGCCGAAAGTCCAAGGGTGAAAGATAGAAATTTGGCGTTCATATCTTTTTTCATAAAGGCAATTATGCCACCAATTCCAGTGCTTAAGCCAGCCAAAAGGGTCAGAAGAAAAGCAAATAATATATTTTCGTTCATCATATTTTTAGTTTAGTATATAATGATTATTTGCCCTTTTTGTTCAAAAAAATAAAATGGATTTGAATTTATGTAAACATTAGCAGGCTCATTGCCATTATCGCCATGCCAATAATTACCCCTAAAATAGAGGTGTGATGCTTGCCATATTGATGGGCAGCGGGCAGAAGTTCGTCCAAGGAGATAAAAACCATAATTCCTGCCACCATTGCCGAAACTATTCCCATTATATGTCCGGGAAAGAAAAATTGAATTAAGAAATATCCCAAAACTGCTCCCACAGGCTCTGAAAGTCCAGATGCAAAAGATAGCCAAAATGCCTTTTTCCTGCTTTTGGTGGCGTAATATATTGGAACAGAAACTGCTATGCCTTCGGGGATATTGTGGATTGCCACTGCAAAAGCCACCGAATAGCCCAAATTTGGGTCGGAAATAGTGGCAATAAATGTGGCTAGTCCTTCAGGAAAATTGTGAATAGTAATGGCTATTGCTGTTAAAATTCCAGTTCGCATTAGTTTTTTTTGATTAGCTTCAGAATTTATATCCTCAACCAATCGCACTTCGTGGGGATTTTCTTCGGAAGGTATCAAAGCATCTATAATTCCAATAAGGGCAATTCCGCTAAAAAATGCCAAAAGTGTGTATATTTTACCATTTTTTGCTCCGTGGAGCAAAATCAGTACTTTTTGGGCATCGGGAAGTATCTCCACAAACGAGATATAAATCATAACTCCGGCAGAAAGTCCCAACGAAAATGCCAAAAAACTGGTGTTGGTTTTTTTAGCCAAAAGTGCGATAGCACTACCCAATCCTGTGGATAAACCCGCCAGAAGCGTAAGAGTAAATGCTAAAGCAAGGTTGCTCATTTATTTTTTATTTGTAACAATTTTCTGTAAACGATTTTATAAAGCTACAAGTTTCCTCATATTTTTCAATATAGCCCATATGTCCGCATTCGCCCAAAACCAAAATTTCGGAATATTGGGGCAGAGTGGCTTGCGTAATAAGTTGTGGAAAGGACATTCGAGGGTCTTCTTTGCCAAGTATAAACATTGCTGGAATTTTCAAATTTACCAAAGTCCCAATATGCTCTTTTCTCTCTCTCATTCCCAATAACGATGCTATAAGTGTCTCGGGTGCAGTGTTTTGAGCTCCCTTTTGGAGTATGGATATTTCGGTTTTAAATTTCTCACGATTGGGTTCTGCAAAAAGTTTATCAATAAAATTTGAGATATATCCCTCACGATTTTGCTCAATTAGTTGTACCGCTCTACTTCTGTTTTCTTTGGCTTCGGCGGTGTCTTCCAGTGCGTGGGAATGAAAAAGCCCGATGCCTTTAAAAATTTCTTGATGTCTTTCAACCAAATCCAACAAAACGTAGCCACCCATGGAGTGCCCAATCATAACAGCTTTTGCGACTCTTAGCTCTTTCAGAATATATTTTATCATATCCCCAATAACTTCCATAGTTAGGACATCGGCTATTAAATCGCTTTTTCCATGCCCTGGAAGTTCAATGCAAATAACATTGAAGTGCTTTGAAAGTGAGTCTTGCATATCTTTCCAGATATCAATTCTGCCTATAAATCCGTGAATTAAAACCAAGGCATCGCCACTTCCTTTTTGGCTGTATCTTATATTACTGCCTTGATAGTCAATGTGTTGAATATTCATAGTTTGTTTTTAAAAGCTAACATTTATCATAATAGGGTAGTGATCGGAGGGAAAATGTCCATGTTGAATTTCGTTGAGAGTACCATATTTGTTTACGGTAATATCTTTGGAAACCCAAATATAATCAATCCTCTCTTCCTTATTATGTTCTATTTTAAAGTCGTTGAATGTTGCAAATGTGCCATAGGGTTTTGCTTTTGAAGTTTTGTAAGAATCGGATAAAACATCTTTTTCATACATAATTTTCATGGGTTCATCGCTGGGAAATGCATTGAAATCGCCGATGCAAAAAACGCTTTTATTTTTAGCAATTTCTTCAATTTTTTGCAGTAAAAGCAGTGATGAATTTCTTCTTGCTTCTACGCCTTCGTGGTCGAAGTGTGAGTTGAAAACAAAGAAGATTTTACAGCTCTCTTTATGCTGAAATTTACCCCATGTGCAAATTCTGTTGCAGCAGGTTGCATCCCAACCTTTACTGGGTTTATCAGGAGTTTCGGAAAACCAAAAATCGCCACTGTCCAAAAGTTCAAATATGTCGGTTTTGTAGAATATTGCAGAATGTTCGCCGGCATCTTTGCCATCGTCTCTGCCTTTGCCAAAGTAGGAATAGCTTTCCAATTCTGCAATATCTTCCAATTGATTTTTTAGTCCCTCTTGAGTTCCGAAAATATCAAAATCATGAAACTGAATTAAACTTTTCACCATCTCTTTTCTGTATTTCCACGCATCTAAACCATCGTGTTCATTATCGTATCTGATGTTGTAAGATGCTATGTTTAAGTTCAGTTTTTGAACAGGTTTATTGCACGAAAAGAGTGATGTTACAATTATTGTAATTAGAATAATATTTTTAAGTTTCATCTTAATCTATCATATTTTCGCTCATAAATTTTTCCACCTCTTCTATGGTTTTTGGAACGGGTCTTCCCAGAACTCTGTATCCATTTTCGGTAACTAAAACGTCATCTTCAATTCTAATTCCGCCAAAATCCTTATATTTTTCCACCTCACCATAGTTTATAAATTCGGTGGATTTATTTTCATTTTTCCAAATATCTATAAGTGTAGGTACGAAATAAATTCCGGGTTCAACGGTTAGAACAAAGCCAGTTTTAAGCTCTTTCCCCATTCTCAAATATGCCGTTCCAAAAAGTTCGCTTCTTTTAGTTTTGTCATCATAACCCACAAAATCTTCTCCCAAATCTTCCATATCGTGAACGTCAAGTCCAATTTGGTGACCCAATCCGTGGGGCATAAACAGTGCGTGAACACCCAGTTCAACAGCCTTTTTGGTGTCGCCTTTCATTATGCCCAATTCTTTAAGTCCGTCAACAATTATTTCGCAAGCTAAGAAGTGAATATCGCGATAAAGCACGTTGGGTTTTATAGCCTCAATGGCTTTTATGTTTGCATCTACAACTATTTGATACACAGCTCTTTGTCTATCATTGAATTTGCCACCTACGGGGATTGTACGAGTGTAGTCGGAGCAGTAGTTCATCTCATTTTCTGCACCGCAGTCAACTAGCATCATTCTGCCAATTTCTAAGGTTTGACTGTGGTCGTGGTTGTGGAGAGTTTCACCATTTTGCGATAAAATAATTGGGAAAGAAACATTTCCACCTGCTGAGTGTGCAATACCTTCCAAAACGCCTGCTATTTCGGCCTCTTTACGACCTGCTTTTGCCATTTTCATGGCTGTAGTTTGCATTTTGTAGCCAGTTTCGCAAGCAATTTCCATCTGTTCGATTTCTATATCACTTTTCACTTCGCGTTGAGCCACTATGGCTTTAATCAAGTCGGTTGAAGCTTGTGATTTTAACTCATCAAAAGGAATATTTAATAGATTGTGTAGCTTTATTTTGCTTTCGCCTCTATATGGGGGCAAGTAGTGAATTTTGCGATTTTGTTTTTTTGCCTCTTCAACTACTTTATCAAAATTAGCGTAGGAGTCTGTATTTTCAATGGCAGATTTTTGTGCCAATTCAGTCATTTTGGGCTGGGGTCCCATCCAAATTATATCGTCAATTTCAAAATCATCACCATAAAGGGTACATTTTTTTGCGTCAACGTCTATTATCATGGCCATATTGGGCAGGTTTAGACCCACATAATATAAGAAGTTGCTATCTTGACGGAATTTGTAAGTGTTTGAGGGATAGTTCATTGAGCTTTCTTGGTTGCCCATAATTAGAATTATTCCACTATCAATTTTTTCTATTAATTGTGCTCTGCGGTTTTGGTAAATTTCTTTTTGGAACATATCTGTTTTGTTTTAATTTATACTACTATTTTTTATTTAAATTTGTGTTTGAAATTATTTATTTTTTGCCATAAGTGCCTCAATATCATCTATTTCTACCGGAACATTAGCCATTAGGTCTATGGGATTGTCGTCAACCACAATATCGGTTTCTATTCTAATGCCGATATTCTCTTCAAGGATATAAATTCCCGGTTCGCAACTAAGCACCATTCCTTTTTCGAAAATGGCATCTTTGCTACCCACATCGTGAACGTCTAAGCCTATAAAATGCGATGTTCCATGCATAAAATATTTTCTAAAAAGTGGTTGTTCAGGGTTTTGTTTGTCCACATCTTCCTGTTTTAAAAGTCCAATTTTAATAAGCTCTTTTTCCATTATTTTACACACTTCTGCATGTAATTTATTGATCGTATTTCCGGGAACAAACATCTTTTTTGCTTCATTGTAAACATTTAAGCAGGCTTGATAAACCTCTCTTTGTCGTGGCGAAAATTTTCCGTTTACGGGAATTGTTCTGGTTATATCGCCGGCATAATTGGCATATTCGGCACCAAAATCCATTAAAAGTAGATCGCCATCTTGCAGTTGTTTATTGTTGTTTATATAGTGCAAAACGCAACTGCTTCTGCCCGAAGCAATAATGGGGGGGAATGAGTGTCCTGTGGCTCTATTGCGAATCATTTCGGCTGTCATTTCAGCTTCCAATTCATACTCCCAAACGCCCGGTTTTACATGTTTTATGGTTTTGTAGAATGCCTTTTCTGTAATTTCGCAAGCACGTTTCAGAAGTTCAATTTCTTCAGTTTCTTTCACAGTTCTTAGTTCGTTTACAATGGGAGCAAAGCGCTGATATTGGTGCAGTGGAAATTTTTCCTTTAGCTCTTTGTAGAATCTTTTTTCGTTTCGCTCCACAACTGGCTGAAAACGAATATCTTCCGAAATGTTGAGGTATATGTTTTGCGATTGTGCCATCACATCGCGGAGAATGGCTTCAAAATCTTCAAGCCAGTAGATATTTTCTATTCCCGAAATCTCTTTAGCCTCCTCTTTGGTGTATTTGTGCCCTTCCCAAATGGCGATATGTTCGTTGGTTTTTTTCAAGAAAAGTGCTTCTCTATATTTCTTGTTGAGGTGCTGTGGTGCAATGATTAGAATGCTTTCCTCTTGGTCGATGCCAGAGAAATAGAGGAAATCTGAATTTTGCCTAAAGCTAAAATATTGGTCGGCAGTTCGTGGCATTTCGTCGTTAGAAACAAGTATAATGGCACTATTTTGATGAATTTTGTTTATTGCCTTTTGTCTATTTTTTATAAATAGCTGTTGGGGTATTTTGTCGTACTTCATGATTGAAAATTTTCACGAAAATAACTAAAACTGACCTATTTTCAAAGTTTTTTAGTCAATGATTGCGAAAATTAAAGAATATTAAAACAAAGGTCGTTTATTGAAAATTATATATCCGAAATTTAATCCAAAAATAAGCTTGTTTTCGTAGGCTGAATAGTAGTCTAATGTAAGGGATAAAGGTCCTGATTTTGTGGAATATACAATTCCAGATGAGATGATAAAAGCGAAGTGATCTAATGATTCTGAGAATTTAGCTATTTTGGCTTCTCCATTTTCGGCTCTCACAACGGGCATAATAGGTTGATAACCAAATGTTTCAATTCTTCCTTCTAATTTGCTAAAAATTGGGAAGATATTTTTCCAGCCCAAGGCTATATAGTTAAAATCGGAGTAGTTTCTGAGGAACAAAGTTTGCGATTGCTGTGTGGGGGTGAAGTGTGGCGATCTTAGTTTTGTTGCTACATAAGTGCTTGATAATGACTGTGTTGATGCCACGGCATCGGCAGAAAATCCCATTCTGTAATATTTTCCAAGAGGAAAATAGTTTTCATATTCAAATTTTCCGGCGAACCAGTAGTGGCTGTTTGAGCTTACATTTTGATTTATTGAGGTACTTCCGGGTAAATTTCTTTCAAGTCCGTTTACATATTTCACGGTGTAGGCAGTTTTTATGCCCTTGGAGGCAAAGGCTTGTCGGTTTAGGGTGTTGTGTTCTCTTTTGAAGTAGATGCTAATCATATCAAAATAATTTCTGTCGTAGGTATCCAATCGGGTGAAATTAAATGTTTGATAGTAGTTGTCGCTGAGCTGTGCAATATTAACCCCAAGAGATAGTTTGGTTTTGTTGGAGCGTGGCGATGCAAATCCGAAGTGAAAGTCCATAAAGCTTTCACTTTTTTTCATAAATGAAGGTGTTTCATCACCAAAAAACATCACATTTGTATTAAAAAAATTGAAGTTGTTGAAACCAACAGAAATTTCTTGATAAAAGGGATATTTGCTGGGGTAGTCCATTCTTATTCCACCAGAAACAGAGCTGTAGAAGCGTCCTACATAGGCATTTGTGAATACATTTAGACCTTGAATATCATATTTCCTATATTTGGCTTGAAGAAAAAATGTTGTGAAAGTTCCAGATGAGATATTGCCTCCAAATTGGAATTCGAAATTATCGGGTTTTTTGGCATCAATCCAAAAGGTATATCTTCCAGTTTCCTCGTTGAAAATCATTCTGGGGTAGGGGTCTTTGAGTTTGTTGTCGGCTACAAGCCTGAAATATTCTGTTTTTATTTCGTCTATGGAAACGGTGTCATTTCGTTTCATCATCAGGCTGCTGAGGTAGTCTCTCTGTTGATTTTCCAGTCCTGTTATGACAACTTTTTCTACATTAAAATCTTTTTCCTTTTGCTTAAAGTCGTTTCTTTTAAGGTCAATTTGCCACTGTGGAATGCTGTCATAAACGTACCATCTTATCTCTTCAATTTTACTTTTTGCAGCTGTGTAGCCATTTTCAATAAATCTATCTGTTTGCGAAAAGTCTGTAACGCTCACATCGTCAACCTCTGGTTCAATCATCACGGAGTGTCCGCAAATCATATCAAAGTCCTCTTTAAACATCAGCATGTTTTCTATAATTGACATAAGATTTTCGGGATCGGGGGTGGCGTTTTGTATGGCCACTTTGCTGCCAATAATCACGTCTGGAAAAAACTCGTCGTAGGCAACATCAGTGGGAAAATTATTTCTCATTCCGCCGTCGTACATCACGTCTCCGTCTATGCTAATGGGTTTGAAAAAGAAGGGGAAAGTCATGGAGGCTCTAAC
>JAAYKF010000040.1 GCA_012522535.1 Bacteroidales bacterium | reverse complement strand
TTTTTACCATCCTAATTTTCATAAAATAGACCTTTAGTGCGGTAAAAATACTAAAATAAATTGTCAAAATACTGAAAATCAACATTTTAAAACCGCACTAAATTTAATGGGTACAAGTCAGGAAAAATGGCTTTTTAAGGGGCGACTACATAAGCTGCAAGGACTTTCTGACCTTGTAGGTTTAATGCCAAATTTAGGGTTCTCGTGAAAAAATGAAAAGACTAACTTAGTTTTTTGTCTTACAAAGGCTTAATAAATATGAAGCTTGTAAAATAGTTTAGCTTGAAATTATCCCAAAAACTTATACATGAATTATATTCTCTTCATCTACAAGATTTAGGTTTTTGTACCTCAAAAACAGTTGAGCAATGGCAATAACATCTTTTTTGCAATATTCGGCAATTCTCTCAATCTCTTTTTTCTCCCAATAATATTCTCCAACCATACTGCCGTCAATATCATCTTTGGGTGTTGGAATATCAAAAACAGCAGTAAGCAATTCCAAAGAAGTGTAGTTTTTATAATCACCAAATCGCCACATTTCCATGGTGTCTAAAAATGCCGTTTCCCAAGGTTTTTTGCCCGAAACATCAAGAATGTAGGGAATCTTCAATCCATTTATAAGCATTCTTCTACAAATATATGGAAAATCGAACTCCTTGCCATTGTGGGCACAGAGAGTATTAAAATTGACTATTTTTCGACTAAAAGTTTCCAAAATCTCTCTTTCATCATCTCCATAAATAGCCGTTACTCTGAACTTATCTTCGTGAAAATAACCAATGGATATGCAAACAATTTTACCAAATTCAGCATAAATTCCAGCTCTTTTATAAGTCTCTTCTGGAGTTTCTTCTTCACTTTGGCGAATGCGTATGGATTTTTTATCCCACAAATTTTGCATGCGTTGGCTAAGCTCATCATAGGAAGATTTTTGAGAAACTGTCTCAATATCCAGAAATAAAATCTTTGTGTAAGGATTGTTGCTCATAATTTATTAATTTTGAATTTCCAAAGTTAAACAATGATGAACAAAAAAGCAATTTTTTATTTATTAATTCTTTTTTTCACTATCGGAATTTTCCAATCTTGCGATAAAGACTACGGTGATGCTCCTCCCGAAATAAATATTTTGTGGCCAAATGCACATAAAAGCTTCACCTTTGAAGATACAATAAAAGTTCAAGTTGAGGTAAAAGATAAATATGTTGTAAAAACTGTAAGCATAGCCTTAGTGGACCAAAATAGGGTTTTAGTATTGCCTAAACAGAGCTTTGAAATTGATAGAAAAGAGAAATATATAGAGGCTAAAATGTTGCTCAATAATGTAAACATGCATAGCGATACTTACTATATTCACCTTGAAGCCACCAATGGAGTGGCAAAAGTTACAAAGCTCTTGCCCATAAAATATAGTGCAAAAGATATGCAGATAATGGGATTGCTTGCCATTACTAAAGTCGATAATAATAATGTGGAAATCAAGCTTTTAGATACAGTTTCGGAAATATCATCCTTTACCAATTTTAATGTGGATTATTTAACATCATCGCTGAGCTCAAAATATTCAAAATTGATAATTTCGGGTGAAAAACATGCTGATTTTCACGCAATTGACCTTAATACCAAAGAAACAGAGTGGACAATTCTTAATCTTTCCAATGGAGATATGCCATATTTTACCAATTTACATACAAACGAAAATAGGATATTTGTGGGAATACGACCCTCAAAATTGCTCGAATATACCTGGGACGGAAGCAAAATGCATTCTTATAATATTGTCAGAGATTGTAATGTAAATAAAACACTTAATTTTCAAAACAGAATTTTAATCCAAACCACAGATATTCTTGGTGGCGGAAAGCGACTTTTGCAGTTCTATCAGGCATCGTCAGAGCTTGTTACACAGCACACCACAAATATTGTAGTTGTGGATTGGTTTTGGGATGGTGAAAGAGTTTTGGTTTTTTCCACAAATGGAAATTACTCAAGCATACAAAAATATAATTACACCAATAGTCAATTCACCTCCATTCATAATATTAATAATCTGATAAAGAGAGTGATACAAATAAATAATACCGATTTTATAATAGCCACAGAAAATCAAATTATGTTGTATAAAAACGGTATAAATCAATCTTTAAATTCAATTTTAGATATAGATGCAGTTGAAAAAATGCTCTATGAACCTATTTCAGAAAGTTTGTTTTTAAGCCAAAACAACAAGCTTTTACAATACTCATATCCTGAACTTATGTTGAAAAATGAGTTTGATTTTGGAAATGAAATTCTTGATATACATTTGTGGTACAACAGATAATTATGCAAAGAGAGAAGAAAATAACAGAAGACGGATCTACAACACTATTTTTCGAAAAATATAACGACACTTATCACTCCATCCACGGTGCCATCGACGAAGCCGAAATTGTGTATATAAATAATGGTTTCAGACGAGCAAATAAAAATTTTAAGGATAGAGTAAAAATCTTGGAAATAGGCTTTGGAACGGGCTTAAATGCTCTTCTTACAGCATTAGAAAATTACAAATCAGAAACATTGGTGGAATATTATACCATTGAAGCTTTTCCATTGGAAGAGAGCGAGTGGAATCAACTCAATTTTTTTCAATTAGTGGAAAATAGAGAGGCTGAAAAAATATTTCAAAAACTCCATAAGGCACAGTGGAATGAGATGCAAGAGATTTTGCCCAATTTCAAATTGTTTAAAATTAAAGCAGACTTCACCACATGGAAGCCTTCAATTTTGGATGTTAATCTGATTTATTACGATGCTTTTGGTCCCGACAAACAGCCCGAAATGTGGCAAGAAGAACTTCTGAAAAAAGTGAGCCAGATAGCTACAAAAAATGCGGTTTTTGTAACCTATTCCACCAAAAGTGAGTTAAGGCATAGACTATCTAACTTAGGATTTGAAATTAATAAACTACCAGGACCAAAAGGTAAACGCGAAGTTTTGCAAGCAATAAAATTATGAGTACAGCCGTTTTTAATATAAGAGTTTACGGTTTATATATAAACGAAAATGATGAATTGTTAATCACCGATGAGTATCGATTGAATATGAATATGACAAAGTTTCCCGGTGGTGGACTTAAGTTTGGAGAATCGACACGTGACGGTTTGAAAAGAGAATGTCAAGAAGAATTGCATCAAGAAGTTGAGATTTTAGATCACTTTTATACAACTGATTTTTTTCAAGAATCTTTTTCTTTTCCCAACAGGCAGCTAATAAGTATCTATTATTTTATCAAACCCGTTGGAGAACTTAAAGTAGAAATTGTAAAAAATGCCTTCGACTATACCCAAAATGTGGACGGACCTCAATGTTTTCGATTTATTCCACTTTCGCAAATAACAGAAAATGATGTAAGTTTTCCCATTGACAAAAAGGTAGTAAGCCTATTGAAAAAGTATTATTCAGAAAGAAAAAATTAAATTTGCTAATACCAAAACCTACAACTTAAATGAACTTATGAAAAAGAATTTAATATTATCACTTTTTTTTATTACTGTTTTGTCTTTGCAAGGTGTTGAAGCACAGAGTAGTATTGGGAATTTAAAACCCAAGATAGCATTAAAAGCTGGAGTGTTTTCGCCAAATTATAGGTATAGACAGGTTTTAGATTTTTCTGCCAATGTAAAATCTAATATCGGTATTTGGACAGGTCTTTCGTTTTGGTTCCCAATTTCTGAGTATGTAGTGCCATTTGTAGAGATTTCGTACGAGCAATCAAGTTCGCAATTTAATTATAGCCTTGTCAAGCAAAATCAATATCGCTATAATGGTACAAACAGACTGTCTTACACTACAATTTCATTAGTTCCAAACTTTGTAATACCAGTAGGAAATACAAAAATAAACCTCTACATTGGACCCCATTTTTCCGTTTTGAATGGATATTATGAAAAGGGAACAGAGAGCAATATTTTTTACAATGAAGATGAGCAAAGCGAAACAAAAATTGAGATTGAAATAGATGGAAAAAGTAATAATAAAACCGAATCGCTAAATACAGGAATAATAGCAGGTTTTGGGGTTGAGTATCCGCTAAATCAAACTTGGAACCTAAAGGCAGATGCACGATTAATGTCTGGTTCAGCTGTAATTAGCCACTATTTCAAGTACTCATATTGGGGATTTAATATTGGAGTTTCTGCACCAATTTCAGAATTGTTTAAAAAATAGATATGAAAAAACAAATATTATTTTTAATCCTTTTGATGCCTCTTTTTAGCTTTTTAGAGGCTCAAAATGTGCCAGAACACATTGATAATCAAACAATTGTTTTGTTTTTAGACGAAATGGCAAGCTCCCATATTATAGAGCTGAATAGCAGCATAAAACCCTATTCACGTAGTTTTATTGCCGAAAAACTTTTGGAAATAAAAGAGGAAGAAGAAAAACTAAACAAAAGACAAAAAGCAGAACTCGAAAAGTTCTTAAAGGAATACTCTTTGGAGTTAAAAACTTCCACAAAAGAGTATAGGCACAATTTGCTTAAAAAAACTCAAAATACAGCTTTAACATATTATCCTTTGGGCTTATATTACAATGATTATCGCTTTAGATTTAGCCTAAAATCAATCTATGGCGTGAAACATTACTCAACTTCCGACTCGTCTGCCTATCAGCGTTGGGGCGGAATGGCATTGAATGCGTATGTAAATGACAATTTTGGCTTTTATGTCTCACTCACCGACCACCATTATAGTAGCAATATTGTGGCTCCGCAATATCTAATTCCAGATCAAGGAGCAATTCTAAAAGGTGAAGATTATCTCGATTTTGCCGAAATTAGAGGAGGTATAAACTACTCTTGGAAATGGGGTCATATTGGATTGAAAAAAGATAGAATTGCGTGGGGAGAGGCATATAATGGCACAAATATTTTATCAGGAAAAACACCCTCAATTGCTATGTTGGAGTTTGGTATAAAGCCCTCTAAATGGTTTGAGTTCAATTATATACATGCACGTTTGGCTTCTGATTTATTAGACTCATCAAGGTCGTATATTGACATTAATGGCATGTATAGAAGAATAATGCACGAAAAATATTTAGTTGCCAATATGTTCACTTTCAAACCTTTCAAGAACTTTCATATAAGTGCTGGTAACTCATTGATATACAGTGATGAAGGAATACAATTGCAATATTTAATACCATTTATGTTTTTCAAAGCTGTTGACGATACCTATAATGGCACAAACAACAATGCTGGACACAATTCGCAAATGTTTGCAACAATAAGCTCTCGAAATGTGAAATATACACATCTGTACGCCTCTCTGTTTATTGATGAGATGTCCATTAGAAGATTTAGAGACCCCGACAGGCATTCAAATTTTATTAGCGGAAAAGCTGGAGTGCATATTTCAAATCCATTCAAAACAAATCTCTTTTTCACTGCCGAATACACTCGTACGAATCCACTTACCTATCAGCATTTTATTGCCACTACAAGCTTTGAGACCAATCAGTTTTGCATGGGACATTATCTAAAAGACAATGTTGATGAACTCTATTTTAGCTTGAACTTCAAACCATATGAAAGTGTTAATATTGGTGCATCGTATCAAAAAATCCGCAAAGGTACCCCATTTATCTATGGTGTTGTTGACCCTTGGGGAGTGCCATTTATGGACGATGTAGTTTGGAGTAGCAACAGATTAGCTTTTTCCATCTCCTATGAGCTATTCTCAAAAATATTTCTCAACTTTGAAGCCACTTCATACAAAAATCAGGGAGATGCTACAACGTATGTGCCTTTTTACTTAAGTCGTGATAGTGGCACAGCTTTTGTGGGACAATTATCCATAGGTTTTTAAACAAATTTAAAAACTATGTGTTAGAAAATAAACATTTATTCATTTTACATTATAAAACATGAGAACAAGAATTTTTTTAGTAATAGCATTAATAGCCACTATTGGCTTTTCGTCCTGCCAAAAGGAACTTTCAGATGTTCAAAAGCTTGCAGCTTTGAGAAACGTAAGCATGTCGTTTGACAGTTTAGGGTTTAAACTAAATTTGCCCGACGGAGCTTTGAGTGGTCAGTCATTTAGTGAGCTTTTAGAGGGTGATTATGAGAAGTATTCAAATTTGGCAAATTATGGCTTAGACTTCGTTACTTATATGAAAGCCGACAACCGTAAAGAGTCTGCCAAAGATGCAGCTTTTCATGGAATGATATTAAATACAATTTTTGGAGAATTTGACGACTCTCCACTGCAAATTATATCACCTGCTTTTGATGTGGGAAAAGACGAAATTAAAGAGGTGGTTGCCACTGGAAACATCAATCTTTTGACACACAAATATGTTGGAAAATATATCTTCGAAAGATTTGCAGGTAGTGAAGATTTAAGTGCCAAATTGAGCCCAATTTTGAATTATAAAATTGGTGATACAGAAGGAGGCATAAACTTACCACAAATTCAAAGAAATATTAGAACATCAGCTTCCGAAAATGCTAAAAACTTCCTTACAGGTTTGTTGGAATCAGATATTTTAAACGACTAAAGTTTAACTCTATAAGCTCCTTCGTGGAGATTAATATATTTTAAACCATGTTCCGAGCAATAGGCTGTCCATTCTTCAATGCGATAAGGTCTGTTGCTCGTTGCAAATATAAACTGAGCATCTGAAAATTTATCTTCAAATTTGGAAAAATCCACATAGGGATTTCCGTAGATGTAGATATAATCAAAATCAAATTCGGGGAACAGACTCAAGTTTCTAATATTGTTTCTGCTTAGTAAAAGAATCGTATTACCTCCAAAATGTAATATATTGTCATCAATATAAATGTTTGACTCTGTGGTGTTTAGCGAGTCAATATAACTATAATTGCTCTCTTTTATTCTGTTTTTTACCATATAATTAGAAAGCTGAAATTCCAATGAAGTTTGGGCAATATCGCTGGGAACACTGCTAATAATACTCATCTCTTCGCCAGTTTTTATGCCAATTACACTTTCGTTATTGACAGAAAAGAAAATCATTTCATTGCTGTTTCTGTCGCTATACTTATCCCACGAAATATATCCCCAAAACATTATCCAAACCGCTAATGCCGTCCACATAAACGATTTTCGTTTTGTGAAAACAAAAACCAAACTAAGTATCATAGCCACATACAAAATCATACTCGACTCAAAAGAGATATCGATATTTGTGGTTAAAGAGCCGGGCATTTTATAAACTGTTTCGGCAACGCCATTCATAGCCGCAACACTTTTTGCCAAAAGCCACACCAAAGCATTGCTAAGGTAGGGTATAAATGAGAAAATAATTACGGCAATTCCCAAATACATCACCACCGAAGATATTAGGGGTGTAACGATATTTGAAATCAGAAAATAGTTGGGAAACTGCTTAAAATAGAACATCGTAATGGGTGTAGTGAGGATTTGAGCTGCGATGGAAACACTTGCCAATTTCCAGATATAGCTAAGCAATTTGTTTTTGGGTTGCCAAATTTCGTATAGCGGTTTTTGTAGCCAAACAATGCTAAAAACAGCCAAATATGATAGCTGAAAACCAACGTTGAAAATTACATTTGGATCGATAACTACAAGTAGAAAAAATGAAGCTAATAGACTGTTATAGATAGAAACTTTTCGGTTGAATGTTTGACCAATAATCACAAATGAAAACATTGTAGCAGCACGTAAAACCGAAGGTGAAAGTCCAGTTATAAGGGCATAAAACCAAATAAATGACATTAAAATTATCATACGAATAATTTTCCCTCTTTTTGTGTTTCCAAGAAAGGAGAGGAAGAAGCTCATCAGAAGCATCAAAATCCCCACGTGCATCCCCGAAACACAAAGAATATGCGAGATGCCAGCACCTGTATAATATTTTGAAAGTTCGGGGTCGAGGTTTTCGTCATAGCCCAATAAAATAGCCGTTGTTACGCCCATTTCGTGAATATCCATCCCGAAGTTTTCGAAAATTTGCATAAAGTTTCTTCGCAAATCGAAGGCAAAACTTCTTAGTGAACTTCCTTTATTTCGGTCTAAAATTTCCCAATTATCAGCATTAACATATGCTTGATTTCGTACAGCCTTGTTGAGCATGTGTTTCCTGAAATCAAATTCATAGGGATTTAGTGGAGCTTGAAGTTGACGAAAAGTTGTAAAAACAGCCACCTTGTCTCCATATTTCAGATTTTCTGAAAGTGAGTCTTTTTTGAAATATATTAAAACTTTTTCCTTGCTATTTACAAACTGTGATTGACCAATTAACTCCACATAAGCAGTAGATTTTACACTTTTCTTTTTCATCACAGGCTCTTCGGCCAAGCGAACTACAAAACATTTTTCTGACAAGATATCATCTTGTGGAATATCAAAAACAAAAGAGTTGTAGGCAGATTTGTATAGCAAGCCAATAATTAAAAATTGTAGCAAAACTACCACACCTTTTATCCAGCGATATTTATAGGAAATTTTATTTCTAAAAATAACAATCCCTACAAATAGTAGTAGAAGAATGAAAAGCAAGAGTGCAATTGCCTTGAAATCAAAGATATAGCTACCCACGCTGACAAGTCCAACAACAAAAGCAAAAAGAGGACGTAAGAGTGGGTATTGCTTCATATTTCAATTTTAAAACTTCACAATATCTGTATATTTTATTACAGAAACATCGGTATAGTAAAACTTAATTACATCTTCGTATTGATATCCAAGTTTTATCATTTTTATGGCTCCTTCCTGACTTAATCCCACTCCGTGACCATAGCCTTTACCATTTAGAACAACAAAATCGCCTTCGGGACGTGAGTTGAAAATAGTGGATTTTAAACCAAAGTGCTGCCTAATATATTTTGTTGGCACACTGCCCAAAACGTATCTAGCTCGATTTTCTTGAGTAATATTTAAAATTTTATTTTCATAATCGGGAAGCTGTTTCACATCGGGATAATTTTCAACAAAATATGAAATCCATTCAGCTTTTCTGATTTTTCTCTCCCATTTTGAGTTCCTCATATTGAAGCTAAAAGTGTCCACCACAGATTTCAAATAGGGTGTTTCTATAACCCAAACATCTTCGGAATTTGCTGTTTGCCCACCCGAATTGCTGTGGAAAGCAGCCGAAATTAACATACCTTGGGCATCAACCACCACATCGCAAAATGTTTGAGAAGTTGCCATCATAATGTTTGAGTGATTGCATCTTCGTTTGTACGACTGACAGTGAACCCCATCGCAGAGATGAAAGCCTTGTTCAGAATGTTTCATCATGTTGGTAATGGCATAGGTGCGAGCAATTATAGCTTGAATTTTGAAGAAGTCAATATCTTCTGAGCTGCCAAAAATCTCCGATTGCACAACGCCCGCAATATAGTGTTCCAGCTCAACGCGATTTATTAAAACAAGCTCTTTATTTACCACCCTTACCACCAATTCATCATCATAAATTCTTTCACTTGCATTTTTTACGTCTGTGTTAATTTTGAGGGCATTTACCAGTCCAGCTTTTTGGAGATAAATCTCTTCAAAAATTCCCACAATTTGATTGTTTTTATGCACGGCAACGCTGTCGTTTTTTATGGAGATTTCAATGGGATTGTTTTTGTAAATTTCCAAAACTTGTGTGTCGTCATTTAGTAGTAGATATTTTCCAGAAATGGCAGTTAAGCTGAATTTTTTTATTTTGAATTCCGAAAAAATCCTAATATCTAAGTCTAAAGCAGAAATATTGCCCGCAAATAATGATAGTGCTGTGAAAAGTAGTAGTTGTTTGAAAAATCTCACCTTTTAAAGTTTTGTTTTTAAATTTAAAAACGTAAAGATACAATCATTGAATATATTTGTGCTTGCTTTTATTTGAAAATACTCACGCAACAATGTTAATAAATCTCGCAATAAACTGGATTAATAAAGTATAGTTGCCATTACACCTTTTTATCCTTTAAATTTAGGTTGTACCAGTCAATTTTTCTAGAAAAGTACATCACAAGACCTAAAATTATGAAGATTCCTATGCTACCAATTAGTAGAGCATAATCTTGAATTTGAATTATCACAAAAATAAAGCTGTATAAAACTGCCAAAATTCCCATTATCAAAAGGGATAATTTTTTTGATTTCAAAATAGCTCTAACATATCCAAACACCAATAAAAGGGTGGATATTGCCGAAATTCCAAAGGCTAAATTATAGTTCAAATGCTCTGAAATGGAGAGAAGTAGAGTGTAGAAAACAATTAGTGCAAAGCCCACAAGGATATATTGTATTGGGTGTATAAAAACTCGGTTCAAGACCTCTATAAAGAAAAACACTAAGAATGTGAAGCCTATAAACAAGATGGCATAACGGGCAGTTCTGTATGATTTATGGTAGTTGTCAACAGGCAAAAGTAAATCGATTCCAAAGGCAGAATTATCGATTTGAAATTGACTTCCTGTCCAAATTTGTGGATAGTTTCTGTTTAGATGTAAAACTTTCCAGTTTGCTTCAAAACCACCATTAGAAACCTCCCTTTGGTGGGGCAAAAATGCTCCATTAAAGCTTGGATTAGTCCACTCTGAGTCAATGTTAATATTGGTAACTTTGCCTACTGGTGTAAAATATAATTTCTGACTCCCTTTGAGGTTTAGTTCCAAGCTAAAATTATAGGAATCTTTTTCATCAAGTTCAATATTTATTAATGCGTTAATCCCAGAACTCACAATATCGTTGGACGAAACCCCTGGATTGAAGGAGATGTTTTGGTCATTCCATTTCAAACTTATTTGATTCTCTATCCCCCTCAGGTCATTAATTCCGATAACAAATTCGGCTTTGTCTATGAGCAAATCTTCTTCTTTGATGTCGAAGGTGGAAAAATCAAAGGGTTTGAAGTTTCCCGAAATTTCCAGGTTAGACCTATAAACCACAATTTCATATATTCCTCTACGTCTTTTTTCGGGCTTTAAATTTCCTTTAATTTCCAGGTTCTCGGGCATGATATGTACAAAATCTTGCACTTGAATATATTTCGTAATTGTGTCTTTGGAGTTTGTCTCTTTTATATATTTATAAAATGGAATTGATACAAAAGGACCCTCAATTGTCTGCTGTTCAGCCCACTTGGAGCTAACTTCCCTAATGGCTTTATGTTGAGTGTTTTCTCTTTCTAGGATTAGGAATTTAATCATTGTTGCAGGAATAAGCAACAAAAGTGTTATAACAACAATAGTTATAACTTTGAAATAGATGTTGGTTTTTAAACTCATTTGTATTTGTTCTGGTTAATGACTTTAGATTTAATACCGATTGGAAAAATATTATAGCCCATTTTTCATCCCGATTTCTATCGGGACTCAATTGTTCTATACATTTAAACCATCGGCATTTACCATTGTAAAATAATAAAATAGTTTTGACCATTTTATTATTACAATTGGTATAACGTAGAATAAAGGAAATTATTTTACGAATATAGGGACAAATGCATCCAAAACTCAACAATATTGCAAACTAAGTGTTAAAGACACAATGAAACGAAAGTTTTGTATAATTTTGCTGTCTAAATGCTGAAAAGCTTTTCAAATTTATGAAAAAAGGAAATAGATTTATTTTTATAATGCTTTCTCTATTGCTGATTGCGATGAGTTCGGGGATTTATTTTTCTCAACATAATTGTAGTCAGTGTGGTGAGTCGGAAGTATTCTTTTTTTCAAAAGCAGAGTGCCTGTGTCAAGATGCTGACTGTTGCTCCACCGAAACTTTATGCTCTTTAGACAATGAGCAAAAACCGCATACAATGGAATGTGAGCACGATTGTAGTGTCTCTTCAAGCTTTTTTTCCATACCTACTTTCCCGACTTTTATAACCAAATCTCCCATACCTTTAGAGGTAGAATTGGATTTGGATTATTCTGATATACAGGACCTAAGCTCTCTTAATTTGTTAAAATCAAATTTATTTGAGCAAAGTGCCCATTCGCCACCCATATTGTCGAAAATTATAAACTTTGTAATATACTCTCAACGGCAAATTCTCTACAGCTAAGTGAATGTTTTATTTTTTAAAATCATTAGTTCAAGCTATTTGAGCTAAGCAATTTTTATTATTCACTTAAAAGAAAATTTAAAATGAGATATAAATTATTATTATTGCCAATTTTGGCACTATTAAATATCAATATAATGGCTCAAAAACAGTTGAAAGGAACTGTTTATCACCTTGAGCACAAAAAAGAGCATACTTTGCCGGGAGCAACTATTTTTTGGCTTGGAACAACAACTGGAACCACCAGCGATGCAGATGGTAATTTTACCTTGCAAAGAATTGAAAATAATAACAAATTGGTCATTCAACACGTTGCTTATGAGACAGATACGCTGACAGTTTCAAAAAACAAAGAAGAAATTTCTATTTTGATGAGTGGCGGAAAATCATTGGATGAGGTTACAATTAGAAGTAGAGATGGATTAATGGTTTCGATTAAACCCATTGCTGCACAGATAATTACGCAAGATGGTTTGAGAAAAGCAGCCTGTTGTAATTTGGCCGAAAGTTTTGAGCAAACCGCCAGTGTTGACGTTGAATATAGCGATGCCGTTACGGGAGCAAAACACATTCAAATGTTGGGATTGGCAGGTGTTTATTCTCAAATTATGCTTGAAAATACACCCTATATTAGGGGTTTGTCAACTCCATTCGGATTTGGCTTTGTGCCGGGGTCGTGGATGGAGTCAATCCAAGTTTCCAAAGGAACATCATCGGTAATTAATGGCTACGAATCCATTACAGGACAAATAAATGTGGAATTTAAAAAACCAGAATCGAGCAACGAACTTTTATTTGTAAATCTCTATGGCGACCATCACGGAAAAGGTGAACTCAACCTCAACACCATGAAAGAGTTTAATCATCATTTGTCAACAATGTTCTTGCTGCATTATGGAAAGCATTTTTTAAAAACAGACGTAAATAAAGATGGTTTTATTGATACTCCACTTAGTGATCAAATTAATGTTATGAACCGTTGGGACTACCATGTTCATGATGTTTTGGAGGGGAAAACCTTAGCCAGTTTTGTATGGGAAAATCGTAATGGTGGACAAATGGGTTTTAACAAAAAAGATGACCATTTAACTACCAATAATTATGGTTTTGGAACTGATAATAAAAGACTTAATCTTACAACAAAAAACGGCTTTTTCTTTGAGAAAGAGACACGCAGTATTGGAACAATTTTGTCTTTAACAAGCCACCAGTCGGAGTCGTTTTTCGGGCTTCGCACCTACGATGTAATGCAAAACAGTCTTTATGCAAATGTTATATACGAAGACTACACATCTTGTTGTAAAACACATAAACTCAATTTTGGATTGAGCTATCAGTTGGACGATTATCGCCATATACTCAACGATAGTAACTTCAGGACAAGGGAGTCGGTTCCGGGAGCATTTGGGCAATACACCTACAATTACAATGATAAATTTGTTGGTATTGTGGGCATGCGTGCCGATTGGTTTAATGCCGAAAGAGTTTTCTTAACTCCACGTTTGCACTTTAAATGGGCTATAAATGATATTTTCTCATTAAGAGGAACAGCTGGAAAAGGCTACAGAACAACGCAAGTTTATTCTGAACATATGGCCATAATGGTAAGTTCGCGACAGTTTGATTTCCTTGAAGAGATAAAACCCGAAGAGGCTTGGAATGCAGGGATTAACTTCACAGGAGTTTTTGAAATGAATAATAAAGATGCCACTGTTTCATTGGATTTCTACAGAACAGAGTTTGTAAATCAAGTTATTATTGACCTTGAAACACCCAATTTGGCAAGAATTTATAATCTAAACGGAAAGTCATATTCCAATAGCACACAAATAGAGTCAATTCTTTATCCACATCGTCAATTGGAGCTAATTTTGGCTTATCGCTTTAATGATGTTTGGCAAACTTTGGATAACAGCTTGCAAAAGAAAGCTCTTAGCTCGCCCCACAAAGCTGTGGCAAGTATCAACTACAGAACAAAAGATAACAAATGGCAATTTGACTTAACTTCAAATTGGATTAGCAAAATGCGACTACCAAACACTGAGAGCAATCCAGAAGAGTATCGCTTGGCTGAATATTCTGATGATTATTTCCTGTTTAGTGCTCAAATCACCTTCAAACACAAAGATGTTGAATATTATTTAGGAGGTGAAAATCTGGGAGATTACACACAGAAAAATCCCATTATAGCTTCCGACGATCCCTTTGGAACATATTTTGATTCATCAATAGTTTGGGCTCCAATTATTGGACGTAAAATTTATGCTGGAATTAGATATACTATTTTCAAATAGGAAAGAGCTTAATATAAATAAGCCCCACTGTTCATCAGTGGGGCTTATTTATTATTAGTGTTCTTTTTAGATTAAACTCGATTTAGTGGTCGTGGTCATGATCGTGGTCGTGGCTGTGTCCATCTTCACCGTGACTACAAGCTCTTTCGATTTTTTTAGTTCTATCGCTATGTTCGGTGTAGTAGCCAATCTCTTCGATGTAACTCACAATGCCTTCGGGCTTTACCACAGTTGGGTCGTACTGTATAGTTACCACTTTAGTTTTTAAGTCGGCATCAACATTTTTAATGCCATTAAATTCTACAAGTTTGGTATCTATCAGTTTTTTTCCATTACGACAGTGAAAATCAACCTTAATTTTTGTGATTTCGCCATCTTTCTTTTTCGATGCTATTTTAGCTTCTTGTGCACTTAGTTGGAATGATAAAAACATTACCATAAGAAGTGAAAACGTAATTCTCAATAATTTTTTCATAATATAATTTTTGTTTAGGGGGCAAAAATAAAAGAAATTTTCAAAGAAAAACTAATTTATCCACTCAAAAGTGTTAATTAACTGCAAAACATCATTTCTTATGTAGTCTATAACGGGCTGCAGTGAGTCGTTATTGGCGTGAGTATCAAAATACATTGAGCCTCTTAGAAAATTCTTCGTGCTATCGTGAACCCAGAACTGACATGGGCTTGCCACATCAGAACCTTCGATATTATATATTTTTCCAAAAACCATATTTTCGTTGTCCAAAACAATATCTTCCAACAAATCATCAGCTTTGGGGATATGTTTATTGGCAAACCTTATGGCATCTTCTATATATTCTTCCAAATTGTTTTTAACCTTTTTATGGGTAACAAAAATTGTAACACCCAAACTTGGGTAATAAATGTTAAACCAGTAAGGCTCTGCATTTCGCGATGTGTCGGGATAAATTTCAGAGTGCTTGGAATATTCAAAAGAGAAGGGATAAGGCAGGTCAAACTTTTGATATTCGTGACTTGGCAGCTCAATACGCATGTAAGCACGAGGTTTGGGAGCAGTAAAATTGTCATCGTCAGAAATGCAAGAACTCACCCAAAATGTAATTATAAGTAGTGCTAATACCGCTAAAATAAAGTTTTTTCTATTTTTCATCTCTATTTGTTGTTTGTTTTATCCAGTTTGAAATTATCTCCAAAACCTTTGGCGAAATGCTCTCTTCAATGCTTGCATATTCGTCCATGCTCCCCTTTTCGCAAATTTGAAAAAGATGGTTCGCCGATTTGATTTTCATCATATTCGCATTGCTGTTTTTTGCCTCTTTGAAAGCCTTTTCATAAATGGGCATATTTTGATGATATGGTACTTGAAAATCTTTGTCGCCAATAAGTACCAAAGTAGGACATTTTAGCTTTCGCCAATATTTGTAAGGGTCTGTTTTTATATACTCTTTCATCCAGGCAGACGAAAGTTGAAGTATCCAAACTTCAGCCACTTTGGGCGAAATGTTATGTCTTTTGGCTTTCTCTTGGGAGATTTCTGATTGCAATTTTTCGAAATAAGCTCGTAAATCCTGTGCAAAAGATGTTGCATCTTTACTCTTGCCATAAAGTTCAAAAATATAACTTCTGACTTCTATTTCAAAGTTTAGAAAATTTTTATCTTTTCCCTCTAAAATATACATCTGTTTGGCTTGTTCCAGAAGTATTTCTTTGCCGTTAACAGCAGGTCCTGCAAGGGAAATTACAAAGTCGCATTTTTTGTTTTTCGATGCTACAATAGCAGCCACCAATCCGCCTTCGCTGTGCCCCAAAACACCAAGTTTTCCCACCTTGGGATGTTTTTTTATCTGTTTAAAAATATAACTGAGGTCTTGAGCAAAATCGAAACTTGTGGCTTGAGCAAAATTTCCAGTCGATTTTCCCACACCCCTTTCGTCGTATCTGAAAACAGCCACGCCACGGCTACTCAAATAATCGGCAATGACCCAAAAAATTTTGTGCATAAAAACTTCAGAGTCTCTATCCTGCGGTCCAGAGCCTGTAACCAAAATCACTGTTGGGAAAGGTCCTTCGCCCGAAGGGATTGTGAGAGTGCCCTCTAGGCTTATTTTGGCTTTTTTATTCTTCACAACAATAATTTCTTCTTTGTAACTGAAAGGCGGTTTGGGCGTTTGAGGTCGGTTTACCCTTAGAGGATTTTCGGTTTTAAAGAGACTAATATGTTCTATCTTTTTACTTCTCATGCCTTGGGCAAAGCCGTGTAAACTGTCGTTTTTCAGTGTTAGGTCGAAAGAATAAGCCAAGTTAACAACATTAAAAGATAGGGTTCCCTCAGTGAATTTAATTTTTGAAGCCTTATGATTTATGGAAGCCATTTTGGGCAAACTGGCAATAATTTTTGAGCTAGAATCGGGATATATATCCAACACCAAAGTTGTGTTGATATTTTGCACAGAAATCTCTCCCTGCCAACTGCCCTCAACAGAATTTAAGTCTTGGCTAATGAGAAAGTTATAGGCTGAAATCAGTAAAAATATTAGAGCTGTTTTTTTCATATTTTATTTTTATAACCAAAGCGAAGCCACAAGATTTATATCTTGATAGGGCAGATTATAAATTTCGCCAATGGCTTGATTTGTAAGTATTCCTTTGTACATATAAACACCTTTTCGGAATCCAATATTTGTTTTCACCATAAGTTCCACACTTCCCAGTTCGCAAAGCTCTAATGTGGTGTAAGCCAAATAGTTACTCAGTGCGTATGATGATGTGTGCGGCACTCGTGAGGCGATATTTGGAACGCAGTAGTGGGTAACGCCATGGGTTTGAAAAACGGGGTTCGCATGCGATGTAACCCTTGACGTCTCGAAACAGCCACCTTGGTCTATGCTCACATCAACCACAACGGCTCCTTTTTTCATTTTCGCAACCATTTCTTCGCTAACAACAATTGGCGTTCTGCCGCTATGATTGCGTAATGCACCAACAACCACATGTGCATTTTTCAAATGTTTTTCCAAAACTTTTGGATGAATTATGGAGGTGAAAATTCTGCTATTTATGCTGGTTTGCAGTCGTCGAAGTTTAAATAAATTATTGTCGAAAACCTTTACCATTGCACCCAGACCAATGGCAGCACGTGCAGCAAATTCGCCAACGGTTCCGGCACCAATAATAACAACTTCGGTGGGTGTAATGCCCGAAAATCCGCCCAGCATATTTCCTTTGCCATATTTTGTATTTGCCAAATATTCGGCAGCTATCAAAATAGAGGTGTTCCCGGCAATCTCGCTCACAGCTCTGACCAAAGGAAAAAAGTCGGCACTGTCTTGAATAAACTCAAAACCTATGGCTGTTACTTTTTTCTCGGCAAGTTTTTTGAAATATTCAGGCGATTGAGCCGAAATATGCACCGAAGAAATTAGGGCTTGACCTTTTTGTAATAGCTCAATTTCGGAGGTTGAAAGCGGAGACACTTTTATTATGATATTGGCAGTTTCGAAGATATATTTTGCTGTTGGGGCAATTTCGGCACCAGCATCAGAAAATTCATTATCGGGAAAACAAGCACCTTCGCCAGCACCTTGCTCTACAATAACTTTGTAGCCGTTGTCCACAAGCAGTTTCACAGCTTCTGGAACAATTCCAATTCTGTTTTCGTAATAGGAGGTCTCTTTGGGAATACCTATTATTAGAGAATCGTTTTTGGTTTTTATATCCAACATCTCTTCCTGCGGAAGAAGTTGCGAACCGCTTATTTTACTGATGTTTGACTTTTCTTGATTCATATATCTATTTTATCAAAATTCAATTATTCTAACATTATTGTTGCCTTGATTGTCGTGGCACAATTTAACTGCAATATGGTCGTCGGGTAGCAAAGATTCTACAATTTCGGGCCACTCTATAAAGCAGTAATTTCCGCTATAAAAATACTCCTCTATACCAATTTTTTGAGCATCTTCAACACCGTTCAAACGGTAGCAATCGAAATGAAAAATTGGCTCTCCTTTTTTGTCTTCATACTCATTTATTATCGTAAATGTGGGACTGGCAATATCTCCTTTTGCTCCCAAAAAATTACATATTGCACTTATAAAAGTGGTTTTTCCAGCTCCCATTTCACCATAAAAAGCAAAAACTCTTTTATCTGAATATTTCGATAGAAGTTCTTTTGCACACTCTTTGAGTTTATTTATATCATCAATTTTGTATATCATTTTCTATCGAGGAATTAGTTTTACAAAAGGAACTAAACACTCTTCCAATGATATGCCACCATGTTGGAAGGTGTTTTTATAGTAATTTACGTAGTGATTATAGTTGTTGGGATAGACAAAAAAGTCGTTGTTTTGGCTAAACACAAATGTATTTGAGATGTTTTCAATGGGCAAATAGACCTTTTCAGGTCGTGGAATTTCAAAAACCTCCTTGGGATTATATCCGCCAAGAGTTTTACCCACTTTGTACCTAAGATTTGCGTTTATATTTTTATCGCCAAGAATTTTCACTGGATTTGTAACTTTAATAGTTCCATGGTCGGAAGTTATTACCACGGGAATTTTATTTTCCGAAAGTTTTTTCAGCAAATCGAAAAGCGACGAATGTTCGAACCACGAAATTGTTACCGAGCGGTATGCAGCCTCGTCGGAGGCAAGCTCTCGAATTAGCTCCACATCAGTACGGGCGTGGGAAAGCATATCTATAAAATTATAAATAACAACATTAATTGGATTGTGAAAATAGTCGTTTACACTTTCAACCATTTTTCTTCCAAAATCCATATTTAAGACCTTCCAAAAGTGGAATTTATCGCCCAAACCATATCTTTTTAAATATTCGGCAAAAAGTTGCTGTTCATGTTTGTTTTTGTTCTCTTCCGCCGACTCATCTATCCAATATTGCGGATATTTTTTCTTGATTTCGGAAGGCATCATGCCCGAAAATAGGGCGTTGCGGGCGTAGTGCGTTGCCGTGGGCAAAATGCTAAAGTAAACATCATCTTCGGCAATGCGGAAGTATTGGGAAATTATAGGCTCTAAGATTTTCCATTGGTCGTAACGTAAATTATCAATTACAATTAAGAAAAGAGAATTGTCGTTTTTTATTTTAGGAAAGAGTCTGTTTTTCAGCACAGTATGCGAAAAATCGGGCTTAGAACTGCTGTCTGGTTTTAGCCACGAAAGATAGTTGTTTTGATAGAATTTGCAGAACTGAATATTGGCTTCCTCTTTCTGACTTTGGATAAATTCGCTGATATTGTCATCTTTTAGTTTCTCCAATTCCAATTCCCAGTAGATGATTTTTTTGTAAATATCAATCCAGTCGCTACAAGAGTTTGCTTCAGAAATCTGCATACTTAAATTACGAAATTCTTGATGATAATTGGAGAGTTGTTTTTTGAGTTTCAGTTCATTATTTTCTATAATTTTCTTTAAACTCAACCAAATTTGGTTTGGATTTACTGGCTTTATAAGATAATCGGAGATATTTGAGCCTAAAGCATCATTCATAATATGCTCTTCTTCGCTTTTGGTAATCATCACCACGGGCAAATTTGGCTTAGTCTGATTTATCATTGTGAGC
>JAAYKF010000039.1 GCA_012522535.1 Bacteroidales bacterium | reverse complement strand
TGGATTTAATTCAATGGCTTTTGTGCAATCTGCAATAGCACCATTGTAGTCTTGAATATTAATTTTTGCAACACTTCTATTATTATAAGCTTCTGAAAGTTTTGGATTTAATTCAATGGCTTTTGTGTAATCGGCTATAGCACTGTTGAAGTCTTGTATATCATCCTTTGCAAGGCCTCTGTTATTATAAGCTTCTGCATCTTTTGGATTTAATTCAATGGCTTTTGTGCAATCTGCAATAGCACCATTGTAGTCTTGAATATTATACTTTGCAAGGCCTCTATTATAATATGCTTCTGAAAGTTTTGGATTTAATTCAATGGCTTTTGTGTATGCATCAATTGCACCATGATAATCTTTGCTTTCATCCAACTCAACGCCTTTATTATAATATTCTATTGATTCGTTTTCTTTATCTGTTGTGTAAGCATTAAATATATATGCAGCAATAATTATTACACCGATTATAATACCATATTTATATCTACCTTTTTTAGTACCTACAACAGTTGCTTCAATATTATTATAATCATTTTTACGTTCTTGAATATCTGTTGGCAATGAGTTTCTTTTTTTTAATTCTTCTTCAATTGCTTCAATCATTTCAGGGCTCCAAACATCAAATTCGTATACCATTTTCAACAACTCATCTGTTGTTTTTTGTGATACTATTTCAGAAAATCTGTTCATATTATAAGGTTTTAAAAATGAATATTTTTTTGAATTTGTTTTTTATTAAACTACCCCATAATTCTTATACACAACCGCCAAACCACTTCTAAAACAACACTTTGAGGTGAAGAAAAAGATAGGATTAGCAGTTAGAGTTGATGAGTAGTTTTAAAGACCAAATATATGAAACAAATTACAAATAGCAATGAAAAATATAACTTTAACAAAAATAATTGCTTAACTTGCTGATATTCAATGTATTTATATTGGTAATAAAAATGGGGTTTTAGTGCGATTTAAGTGGGGTTAAAAACACACAGTGTCAATCATTATTAAAGCATTTTAAGCACCAGAAATAAGCCAAAAGCACCCCAAACGAGATTTAATTCCATTGCCAATTCCTGAACATCTAAATAATAATATTGTACAATTTAACAAAATAATTTTGCAAAAGGTTCGATTCCCAATTGTTTTTTTTACTATCTTTGTAGTGAGAGAAAAGACGTTCATTGAGATGCAAATCTGACCCTTTATTAAAGGGGATAAATCGGGGATATTAATTTTTAGCCACTTGCAAGACACTGTATACCAGGACATAGTAAAAAGAAAACAAAGTCCCGTCCGGACCGCAAAATTTGCAAAATAAGAAAAGCATTAAGTAAATTACTTAGTGCTTTTTTTGTTTTATAGCATATCAAAAGAGTTTATACAATTTGATTCAGTTAATGATACATTTAATTTTATTTTAGAAATGAAAAAATTAATAGATATAGACAGTTGGAATAGAAAAGAACATTTTTTATTCTTTTCTAAATTTGTGGTGAGTAGCCTTTTGTAATAGATATGTAAGTTTTGCACTTAATCGATTTAGTTTTTTCAAGATATGTCTCTCTACATATAGATAAATTTGTATCTTTGTTTCCAATAAATATATGAAATAATTATATCCCTAAAATATGAAAACTAGAAATTTTGTTTTTCTTTTTGCTGCTTTTTTTGCCTTTGCTTGCAATTCAGTGAAACTACCCAACGAGGATGAAATCGTCTTGCAGTGGGAGGTTGTTAGTAATGAATACTCTGATACTGCCAAAGTTATGAGTAAATTTCATTTGGAAAATAATAGTAAAAACTTCACCTTAGAAGATAAAAACTGGGCTTTATATTTTTCTCAAATGTCGCGTGACCCAATTTCAGCCGATAATAATGTGAAAATTGAATTTATTAATGGTGATTGGTATGTGATGAAACCCCTTGAAGGCTTTGAGCTAAAGCCCGGCGAAAAAATCACGATTACTACCGAACATATCTATTGGTTTATAAAAGAGACAGACGCTCCTTTGGGACCATATATGGTCTATTTAGATGAAAATGGAGAAGAGATAGAGGCAGTTGATATTGTAAATTATACTATTCTGCCTTTTACAAAAGCAGAGCAGTCAAATCGTCATGCTGCTGATTTTGAGCCAGTTCCATCGGCAGAACTCAATTATGAAAATAATGAAAAATTATCTTTGTTGTCCGAAGATGAACTTTTACCTTTGATTCCAAGTCCGGTATCTTTTACAAAAAGCACCAATAAAATTCGTTTTGATAAAATGATTTCTATACAATATGAATTAGGTTTAGAAAATGAGTCGAAATATTTAGCTGATTTTATCAAAACTACTTTTGGAATTTATCCTCCAATAGTCCAATCTACTGAATCTAAAGCAAATACAATCTCTTTGCAGATGGCTGGTATAGCTGTAGATGAGGTTGAGAAAGAGGCATATCATCTAAAAATCAATTCTGATAAATCTATTCAAATTGTAGGAAGTGATGCAGCTGGTGTTTTTTATGGCATTCAAAGTTTGATAGCGCTTTTGCCCGTAGATATTTTTGTTTATAGGCCTAATAGTGTCGTTTTAAATGAGATAGAGGTGAGAGATGCTCCTCGTTTTTCGTATCGTGGGATGCAAATAGATGTTGCCAGAAATTTTCACACTAAAGAGTCGATTTTGAAGATGATAGATATTATGGCATTTTATAAGCTAAATTATTTTCTTATTCACCTAACCGAAGATGAGGGTTGGAGGTTGGAAATTGAGGGTTTGCCTGAGCTTAC
The DNA here is from genome assembly GCA_012522535.1 of Bacteroidales bacterium. Classification (GTDB taxonomy): domain Bacteria; phylum Bacteroidota; class Bacteroidia; order Bacteroidales; family WCHB1-69; genus JAAYKF01. The sequence continues at coordinate 9,643 of JAAYKF010000039.1, read as the reverse complement.
AGAAGTTGGTTCAGTACGTGCTCATACGCAAAAATCTAAAAGTGCACTTCATCCATCTTATGGCTCAGGGGCAAAAAAGTTTGCTCCAAACACTTATGGTCATGGATATTATACTAAATCAGAATTTATTGAAATATTGCAATATGCTCAAAAACGCCATATTACAGTAATACCCGGTGTGAATTTCCCTGGTCATAGTAGGGCTGCCATCAAGTCCATGGAGGCGAGATACGAAAAATATATGCAGCTTGGTGATGAAGCCAAAGCCAATGAATTTAGGCTGATTGACCCACAGGATACGTCTGTTTATTTGTCGGCACAGTGGTACACCGATAATGTTGTAAATGTTGCCAGTGAATCTACTTACAGGTTTTATGAAAAGGTTGTAGATGAAATAATTGCCATATATGATGAGGCAGGAGTGGAGTTGGAGTTTTTCCAAACCGCAGGTGATGAAGTTGCAGATGGTGCATGGACAGGTTCGCCCATGTGTGCCAAGCTTTTAGCAGAAAATCCTGAAATTGGTAACACTAAAAATCTTCAAGCATATTTTTTTAAAAAAGTTGTGGAGATAATGAGCGAAAGAAACTTGAAAATTGGCGGTTGGGAAGAGGTAGCACTTGTTAGAGATGCTAGTGGAAAAGATATTCCAAACCCTGAATTTGTTGGAAAAAATGTTTATCCATACGTTTGGAATAATCAAGGGGAAAATACCGATTTAGCATATCGACTTGCCAATGCAGGCTACCCCGTGATTTTGTGCAATGTATCCAATCTATATTTTGATTTGGCATATAATAAAGACCCCAGAGAACCTGGTCATTATTGGCCCGGATTTACCCATGTTCGCAATGCGTGGCAATTGGCTCCTTACAATGTTTTCTATACTACAACTCATACCAATATGGGTAAACCTATTGATATTGATGTGGAATATGTTGGTTTAGAGAAACTTAGGACTGATGCTAAACAAAATATTGTTGGACTTCAAGCACAAATTTGGAGTGAAACGATAAAAGGGCCTAAAATGCTTGAATATTTGGTGCTACCCAAACTTTTAGGTTTTGCCGAGAGTGCTTGGAGTTCGGAAAGAGAATGGGAAAATATACCTAATCGTAAAATCCGCGAAGTGGAGATGGACAAAGCGTGGAATGTTTTTGCTAATACTATGGCACAGAGAGACTTAGTCCGATTAGCCCACATTTTTGGAGGTTATAATTATAGAGTTCCTGCTGCTGGTGCAAAAATTATTGATGGTGTCCTTTATGCCAACGTGGAATATCCCGGATTAACTATCAGATACACCACCGATGGTAGTGAGCCAACAATAAATTCTACACTTTATTCTGAACCTGTGAAGCTTACAGGCAAAGTGAAGGTGAAAGCTTTTGATGCCACTGGCAAAGGCGGATTGAGTATGGAGGTAAAGTAGATTTATATAATCCATATTATCTTAAAATACTTTTTCTGAGTAATTTAGTATTTTCCAATTTGGAATATTCCGAGTAATCCATAATTTTTAAAATAGGATAAACATTTAGATTTTCGTCCCAGTATGGTGTTTTAGAATAAATCCAATTGTGGATAGAACGAGTGTTTGAAGCAAATTCTTCGTCTTTCATTTTCTCGTCAAATTCCGCTTTTATGGCTGGATTTTCTTCAAAAAATTGTGCTAGCATTTTTTCAATCACATAAGCTTCTGTATATTCTTTTTGCTCAAAAATAATATTAAAATAGCCCCATTGTAGGAAAGAATCATCAGATTTCGGTTCAAAAAGATGCATCACTAATCTTGATTTTATTTGCTGTACAGGCACAATCAAAGAATTTTTTAAAACTATTTTTTGAATGCTTTCTTCTTTCATATCAAAGGATTCTACCATCTGTCTGCCCTCGAATGAAGTAGCGGATAATTTGACATTTTCAAAGCTCTGTTGCATTATTTCCAAATTTATATTTTCGCGAAGCGTGTAATAATCTATTTTATGGAGTTTTAAAAGAGGTTCAACAAAGAGCCACTCTTGCGGAACTACGTATGCCACAGGCATTTTACTATGTTCCACAACCTTCAAATCTTTGAAAAATGGAATGGAATAAGTAACAGGTCGAGTGCTATCGTATTTAAACCATGTTGAATTTGTAAATTCGCTTTGCATCTCCTCATAAAAAACTCCTTTGAAATCTACCATAATGAAGTCGCCAGTGGGAGCATACTTTAGAGGATACATCGGGTTATTTATAATTAAATTTCTACTGTTTTCATCGGCACTTTTGTTTAGGTTCATTAGCTCATTGTGGTTTTTGGAGATGTAATCCAAGGAGTGTTCTAAAATATGATATGTTCCCCAAACTCTTTTGGAGTATGACTTAAGTTGATGAGTCTCAATCAGTAAGCTAATTCTATTGTTGGCGGCTGCATAGCCATTTAGTAGTTTTAATGATGAAACATAATTCCTCAACCCGCTTTGTGGGTCGTGCCAGTTTCTGAAAATAACATAAGGAAAAATAGGGTAGCCATCTTCTTCCATTTTGGTTTCTATATGAGGTAAATATTTTTTTTCAGCCCAATTTGTGAGAGATTTGTCTAAATTTCCAAAAAGCTCCAAGCTGTATGTAACAGGGTATTGATAATCAGCACCGTTGGTGGTGTGGCAATCGAACAGAAAGTCGAAATTCCATCTGTTAAACATATCAACCCAAAGTTTCATTTCCGTAGCATCAGCTTTCAAATAATCGCGATTTAGATTGTAGTTTTGTGCGGTGGTTCGCCAGCCCATTTCCTTTGGTCCATCTTGATTTATTCTGTTGTAGGGACTTCTCCTTTCGTGTCCATCAACATTAAAGATTGGCAGAAAAACAATGCTTACATTATCCAAAAAACTTACATTTTTTCCATAAAGCATCATGTCTCTAATCATCATTAGCATGGCATCTTTGCCTTCGGGTTCACCGGGGTGAACACCAGCTTGAATAAGCACTATGGCTCTGTTTTTAGCACGAATAAGGTGCGGATTGCTAAATCCATTTTTGTCGATAATTAAAATGGGTATATCCAGCCCTAAGGCAGATTTACCAATATAACTAAGACTTACTTGTCGGAAATTTGTACTAAGCATTTTGCAATAGTCAAGAGTTTGGATATAGTTTGGTGTTTCCAATTCTTGTGATTTCTCGAACCAAGTTAATGTATCAACTTCAAGTCTTTGCGAATATGCAACAAGATTAAAAATCATAAATAGTGTAAAAAAATATCTTTTCATAATAATATGGTTTTATTCAATTTCATCTAATTCAATCCAGCGTTCGGTTTTAGCGTCTAAATCTTTTTGAATATTTTCATACTCTTGCGATGTAGCTTGAAGTTTCTCTGCATCGGTCTCTCCGGAGTTGAGAATCTTTACGAGCTTTTCAAGTTTTTCTTCCAATTCTGGAATCTCAATTTCCAAATTTTCATATTCTTTTTGTTCTTTATAAGAACGTTTTGGGGCTCTATTTGAAGAACGCGGCTTCTCTTTTGCAGGCTCTTTTTCAATTTCAAGCTGTTTTTGTATTTGCTCGTCTCTCTTTTTTAATTGTCGATATTCGGTATATGATGAATAATAGTCTTTAATTTTGCCTTCGCCCTGAAATACAAAAATATGGTCGCAAATTTTGTCTAATAAATATCTGTCGTGGGAGACAACAAGGGCACAACCCTCGAATTGCATTAAAAAATCCTCAATTAGATTCATTGTCTCAATGTCGAAATCGTTGGTAGGTTCATCAAGAAGTAAAAAATTTGGATTATTTGCCAAAACTAAAAGTAAATTGAATCTGCGTTTTTCTCCACCACTGAGCTTGTCATAGTAGTTCCACTGGGTGTTGTATGAAAAACCAAACTGATATAAAAATTGACTTGCTGAAATTTCATTACCGTTTTTCAAACGAATGGATTCAGCATGTTCTTTAAGAATTTCCACCAAACGCTTGTTTCCGTCAATTTTTGCTAATTCTTGGGTGTAAAAGCCAAAATGTACAGTTTGTCCTACAATTATTTTACCCAAATCGGGACGAAGTTCGCCACTAATAAGCCGCAAAAGTGTAGATTTTCCACAACCATTGGGACCAACAACACCAATTGTTTCTCCATGTTTCATTACATATGAAAAATCTTTTATGATAAGTTTATCTTCAAATGAAAAGTCTATATTATTGATTTCCAGTATTTTACTGCCCATTCTTTCGCTTGTAACTTCAAATTTTCGGCTCTCTTGTGTTCTTGTTTTACTTACTTTGTCCTCTATTTCATAAAATGAATCGATTCTAGATTTCGATTTTGTAGTCCTTGCTTGTGGTGTTGTTCGCATCCATTGGAGTTCTTTGCGATATAAACTTTTAAATTTTTCAAATTCAACTTTTTCAAGCTCTAATCTCTCACTTTTTTTCTCTAAAAAATATTCATATTTACCCTTGTATCTGTAAACATTATTGTTCTCAATTTCGATAATTTCATTACAAACATTATTCAAAAAATATCTGTCGTGAGTTACCATTAAAAGTGTAATATTCTGATTGTTAATATGTTCCTCCAACCATTCAATCATGTCTATATCAAGGTGGTTTGTGGGTTCATCTAAAATCAGAAAATCAGCTTTTTGGATTAGGGCAGAGGCTAATGCGATTTTCTTTTTTTGACCTCCCGATAATTCTCCTACTTTTTGAGTTAAATCTTCAATTCCAAACTTGCCTAAAATTTGTTTTATTTCATTTTCATAATTCCATGCTTGAAGTGCGTCCATCTGATTTAGAATGGACTGATACTCTTCTTGAGAAAAGTCTTCCGATTTTTTTTGCATAGAATAGAGAAGCTTTTCATATTTTTTTATGAGGCTTATAAGTTCGTTGGATTGGCTAAAAATTAGGTCTAAAACACTATCAAGTGGATTATAATCGGGCTCTTGCAAAAGATATGCAATTTTTATATCATTTCTGAAAGTTATTTTCCCAGAATCGGCATCTTCATTTCCCGAAATAATATTTAAAAGTGTGGTTTTACCAGCTCCATTTCGAGCCACCAAAGCCACTTTTTGACCTTTATCTATACCAAATGTTATGTTTTCAAAAAGATTATTTTCTCCAAATGCTTTCGATATGTTTTCAACTAATAGTAAGTTCATTTGTGTGTGAAATATGTTTAAATTTTTATATCCATGGCATCACGTAGGGCATTGCCTAAAATCATGAATGCAAATACCACTAACATTATTGCGATTCCTGGAATTATTGCCAAATAGGCATAGTCTAAAATTATAAATCCATAATTTTCTTTTATCATGCTTCCCCATGAGGGCATTGGCGGTTGTACGCCCAATCCTAAGAAACTCAATCCTGATTCTATCAATATTGCTGATGCAAAATTTGAAGCAGTAATAACAGAAACTGTTCCTGTTACATTGGGTAATATATGTCGCCATATAATCCTAAAGTCGCTGAACCCGAGAGCTTTGCCAGCTTCTACAAATTCTTTTTCTCTCAATCCCATAACCTGCCCACGAACAACACGGGCAACGTCAACCCACATTGTTAGCCCCATGGCGATAAAAACTTGCCAAAAACCTTTTCCCAAAGCAAAGCTGATGGCTATAACTAATAATAAGGAGGGAATTGACCATACAACATTTGTAAACCATGTTATAAGTTCATCAACCCACGAGCGGTAATATGCTGCTAATGAGCCAAGTAGGATTCCCAAAAGTAGGGCTATGCTAACGGAAATAAATCCAACAGAGAGACTTACTCGCGATCCAATTATAAGCTGGCTTAAAACATCACGTCCAAAACGGTCGGTGCCAAAAATGAATTTTTTTGTAAAAATATTTTTCTTTATAATTTGCTCTTTAGCATCTTGGGCTGAAATTAAAATTTTCTCATTATTATGCGTAAGTATTTGATAATCACTGTTTTGGTTAATTTTCAAATCTTTTATATCAAATAAAACATCAGCCAAATGATATGTTTTAATATTGTATGGAGCTTCCATTTTTATGATTTTCATATAAATGGAGTCATTTTTTATCTCGTAGGATTCTATTGGAACAAAGTCGTAGTTACTTCTTTTACCATATATTAGTTTTTTGAAAAAAGCTGTTTTATACTCTTGATGATTTTGTCGTACCTTAACAAATGTGTGTTTGCTAAAAGGCTTGCTAAGCGAAATTTCTAAAATTTGGCGATTGGCAAATGGGGTGTTGTCGGGCACAATCAGATAGCCAAAAACAGCCAGTAGAAAGCTAATGCTGATAAATGCCATTGCCACGACAGCTTGCGGATTTCGCAATAGCTTTTTCCATGTTAAGTTTCCGATGGAGTAAGTTTCTATATCTTTTTTCTTTCTTCTAAAGAGTTTCATCAAATTTTTCGATAAAAATACAAAAAATTATAGCCACAAACTGTGGCTATAATTTTAATATTGAAAATAAGTTTCATTATCTGTTAATATTGGAGTTGATTTTATCCACGCTATCTTTGGCATCGCCGTATAGGAGCGAGGTGTTGTCTTTGTAGAAAAGTGGATTTTCAACGCCTGCATATCCCACAGCCATGGAGCGTTTCATAACAATAACTTGCTTGGCTCGCCAAACTTCCACCACTGGCATTCCATAAATGGGACTATCTTCATCTTCCAAAGCACCGGGATTAACGGTGTCGTTGGCACCAATAACCAATACAACATCAATTTGATCGATGGTGGGGTTAACTTCGTCCATTTCTAAAACTATGTCGTAGGGCACATTGGCTTCTGCCAAAAGCACATTCATATGTCCGGGCAATCTGCCTGCCACAGGGTGAATTCCAAAAGTGATTTTTTTGCCTTGTGCACGTAGTTTTTCCACCATGTCGTGAACAGGGTGCTGAGCTTTTGAGACTGCCATTCCATATCCGGGAACAATTAGTACGCTTTCGGCTTCTGTTAGCATTTCGGCTACAATTTCGTGAGTAGTGGATTTTACTGTGCCTTCAATTTTTTTGCCAGTTTTAATCTCTTGCCCAAAACCTCCTAGAATTACGGAAAAGAATGGACGATTCATGGCTTCACACATAATAATTGAGAGAATTGCCCCCGAACTACCAACCAAAGCACCAGTTACAATTAAGAGGTCGTTGCCAAGCATAAAGCCCGCTGCCGAGGCTGTCCAGCCCGAAAGAGAGTTGAGCATAGAGATAACCACAGGCATATCGGCACCGCCAATGGCCATAACCATCATTATTCCAAAGAATGCTGCTATGGCTGTCATAATATATAGAATATTCATAGCCATAGGAGAGCCCAGATTTTGGATAAATAAAACTCCAAGAACTATTGTTGCAATAAATAAAACAACATTTAGAGCATCTTTGCCTTTGAAAACAAATGGTTTTCCACTTATTTTGCCAGTTAGCTTTCCCCACGCAATTACAGATCCTGTGAAAGTAATAGCACCAATAAATATTCCGATATAAACTTCCACCATATGAATAATCATTTCGGCACCTTGAAGTTTAGCAACTTCAGGGTCGATGAAAGAGCCAAAGCCAACCAGAACTGCAGCTAAGCCCACAAAGCTGTGCAAAATGGCTATAAGTTGGGGCATGGCTGTCATTTCAACCTTGCGAGCTACCAGTACGCCAATAATTGAAGCAATAATAATGGCTACAATGATATAAGTATATCCTTGAACGTTTTCGCCAAAAACTGTAGCTAAGATAGCAATTGTCATTCCAATAATTCCAAAAAGAACACCACGCTTTGCCGTTTCTTGCGATGATAGTCCGGAAAGACTTAAAATAAAAAGTATTGAAGCAAGTAAATAAGAGGCTATTTGTATATTTGATGTAATCATAATTTCTATTTTTTAAACATTTTCAACATTCTATAAGTAACAGTAAATCCGCCTACAATATTAATTGAAGCTATTAAAATTGCAATAAATGCCAATATTGATATTGGACTAAAAATATTATCACTAATTTGTAATAGACCACCAATTATAATAATTCCGCTAATGGCGTTAGTAACCGACATCAGCGGTGTGTGTAGGGCATGAGTCACGTTCCAAATTACGTTCCAGCCTACAAAGACTGCCAAAACGAATGCTGTAAAATGTCCCATAAATTCGGCAGGTGCATATTGTCCTAAGATGTATAAGAAAATAGCTATTATTCCCAGCCACATAAAGGTTTTGGCAGGATTTTTTTTCTTTTTAGTTTTCTTAATATCTATTTTGTCAGCCTCGTCGCATGGAGCAACTGCAGTAGGACTAACTGCTAATGGTTCGGGAGGCCAATTAATATTACCCTGATAGCTTACCATGGCACGTTTTATGATGTCATCTTCCATGTCAATATGAAAGTTTTCGGCGCCGCCCATATCATCGAGCATATTGTATAAATTGTTGCCATACAAGAAACTTGCTTGCGTTGGCAGCTGGTCAACTTTTCCAAGAATTGTAACACCGTTGGGAGTTGTGTAAATTTCGTCAACTTTTGTCAAGGTGCAGTTTCCGCCGGTGCTTGCAGCAAGGTCAACAATTATTGAGCCGGCTCTCATAGCTAAAACATGATAGTCTAAAATTAATTTTGGAGCCTCTTTGCCAGGTATTTGAGCTGTAGTAATAATTATGTCTACCTCGGTGGCTTGTTTCAAAAAGAGTTCCATTTCGGCATCTATAAATGCTTGACTCATCTCTTTGCTGTAGCCCGATTCTGTGCTTCCATCTTCATCAATTTCGACACTAATAAATTCGGCACCCATGGATTTTATCTGTTCGGCAACTTCTTTTCGGGTATCAAAGGCACGAACAATAGCACCCATTGATTTTGCAGCCCCTATGGCAGCTAAACCTGCTACACCAGCACCAATTACCAACACCTTTGCTGGTTCTATTTTTCCAGCTGCGGTAATTTGTCCATTCAAAAAACGACCAAAATGATTTGATGCCTCAACCACTGCTCGATATCCTGCAATGTTTGCCATAGAGGATAATACGTCAAGCTTTTGTGCTCTCGATATGCGGGGAATGGCATCCATGGCTATGGCGTTTATTTTTGCTTCGGAAAGTTTTGCAAGAAGTTCCTGATTTTTACCGGGATAAATATATGATAATAAAAGTGTTTCGGCTTTCATCATGCCAATTTCTTCCTCGGTAGGAGGCTGAACTTTTAAAATTATATCCGAATTTTCGTATAATTCTTTTGTATTACATATAGTTGTACCACAAGTTTCATAATCTTGATCAGTAAATTGAGCTCCTTTGCCAGCTCCAGTTTCTACATAAAGTTCAAAGCCACGAGCAACAAGACGCTTGCCAATTTTTGGTGTTATGGCAACACGATTTTCGCCACTTTGAATCTCTTTTGGAATACCTATTTTCATAATATGTTTTTTAGAAAAGCAAAAATAATATTTTTTTTCTTTTTTATAAGAGAATATTAGCTATTAATAGGTTTTTATGAAATAAAAGCTTGTTTAGGCGAGTTTATACATAATAATTAGTCGTCCCTTAAAAACCACACATCTATTAGATTATCAATAATTTAACACACAAAAAGCTTTGATATTAATGCAAGATTTTGTATCTTTGTAATCTAAAACTTGCAAATTTATATGATACCAAAGCCAATAAAT
>JAAYKF010000038.1 GCA_012522535.1 Bacteroidales bacterium | reverse complement strand
TTTGTTCAATTTCTTGGAAAATCCAGAAAAAGACTGGCGAAAACAAGAACAAAATTTAGGACTTTTGACACTTTTTTAAGAGGCTTACTTTTGTGATTTGTGAAAATACAAAAATATACTCTCTGATAATCAATAATATAGGGTTTTAAATGGATTGTTTTTGATTTTTATCGGACGCTAATGATTACAAAATAAAGAAAGTGGTCTATATATTCAAGAAAAAAATTTTTGCTACAAACCATTTATTTTTATTAATTTTGCACTCTATTTTAGGAGTATGGGAAAATTAGCACTTGTTCTTTTTGCAAGTTTTGCAATCTACACTACATCTGGTCAAGGCTTTAGCACTATTTTTGACGAGAAAAGTGGCATGGAAATTATGCTTGGCACTTGCAATATGGAGCAGCTAAAAACTGGCTCTTTTGCTGAATTTTTCTCCATCTACTACTCATCTTACGAAGTAAATCAAGATATTGTGGCTGAGATTAATGATTTCTTTCAGCAAAACAGCGATTCTTTTGTGAGCATTTGCATTGTTTTGGGCACTTGGTGCGGCGACAGTCATGAGCAAGTTCCACCTTTTGTAAAAGTACTAGAAAATATAAACAGCGACAATATTTACATAGAAAATATCTTTTGTGTTGACCGCAACAAAACGGCTCCCAATATAGATTTGGAAGAACTTTTTATAGAACGCGTTCCCACATTTATTTTTTATAAAAATGGTATGGAAATTGGCAGAATTGTGGAAACTCCACAAAAGAGTCTCGAAGCCGATATTTTAGATATAATAAACTAACTCAATGCATATATTCAAACACTCAGCAGAACTTCTCGACTTTGTACGCCATCAGAAAGCACAGGGCAAAACTGTGGGCTTTGTCCCCACCATGGGAGCTTTGCACAAAGGGCATATTTCTCTTTTGGAGAAATCATATTCCGAAAATGATATTACAATTTGTAGCATTTATGTAAACCCAATACAGTTTAATAATGCCAGCGATTTGGATAAATATCCACGCATGCCGGAAAAGGATATGGAGATGATAAAACATTGCTGTGATGTGGTATTTTTACCCAATAATGAAGAAATGTATCCCGAAAAACCCAGCGAAGAATACGATTTCGGACATTTGGACAAGGTTTTGGAGGGAGCTTTTCGTCCGGGGCATTTCTACGGAGTAGCAGCTGTGGTGCGCCGTTTGTTCGAAATGACTGAACCGCATAACACCTATTTTGGACTAAAGGATTATCAGCAACTTCTTATTGTCAAGTCAATAGCAAAGCAGTGCAATTTTGATATAAATATTGTGCCATGTCCCATTGTGAGGGAGTTTGACGGCTTGGCAATGAGCTCACGTAATTTGCGACTTAGCAAAGAGGAAAGAGAAATAGCACCGCTAATTTGGAAAAGTTTGAATAATGCGGCTAAAATCCTTCTGCAAGAGGGCATAGAAGCTTCAAAAGATTTTATTTTGGACACTTTTGCCAACAATCCATCATTCAAAATTGAATATTTTGAGTGGTATCATCCAGAAAAATTTATACCTTCGCAACAATCCGACGAACAATTTGTTGGTCTTATGGTTGTTTGGCTGGGCGAAGTTCGTTTAATAGATAATATTATCATCAAAAAATAGCATTTCTGAAATGAAAATTGAAGTATTAAAATCAAAAATTCATCGCATCCGCGTAACCGAAGCCAATCTGAATTATATTGGAAGTATCACCATAGACGAAGATCTGATGGATGCCGTGAACCTGATTGAGAACGAGAAAGTTCATGTTATAAATATAAATAATGGCGAACGCCTCGAAACATACGTTATCAAAGGGAAAAGAGGCTCTGGAGTAATCTGCCTGAATGGTCCAGCTGCCCGAAAAGTGCAAGTTGATGATATAGTAATTATTCTCTCCTATGGAATTATGGACTTTGAAGAAGCCAAGAATTTTACACCAAGAATTATTTTCCCCAAGGAAACAAATTCGTAAATTAGTACTCTCCCGAAATAATTTCTGCTCAACAGCAAAATAATTTTGTACTCTTTTTTGAAAAATTGAATTTGCAAACCAAAATCTGCAAATAAATGCTTATTTTTATCAAAAATTTCAAAGATGACTACAATATACGCTATTATTTCACTAGTAATAGGGCTAGTTTTAGGATTAGCTATAAAACATTTTCTTACACCAAAAAACAGACTTTCTAAAGCTGATTTTGAAGAGCTTATGCTCAAAAATAAGAGCTTAGAGACTGAAAAAGAGAAATTTCTTCAAGATATTGAGAGCTTAAATAAAAATCAAGGAAATCTAAAAGAAGAAATTGAAGCTAAAAATATAGAAATCAGGGAATTAAGTAGTAATTCGGCAGTTTTAAACAATGAACTAAAAAGCTCCAAAGAGCGATTAGATGAGATTAGCTCCACACTAAAAAACTTAGAATCTGAAAAGGAAAATCTTCAAAGAAGAGATCAGGAGTTAAATAAACTTATTGCCGAAAATAATATTAAAATTGATGCCCAGAATAAAGAAATTGCTGACAAACAAAATCGTTTAAATAGCCTTGAAGAAAATCTTAAAGCTCAAGCCGATGAGTTGTTGGATATAAAACAAAAATATTCGGCACAGCTGGAGCAAAACAAATCTTTGAATGAGAAGCTAAATACCCAAAAAGATGAAATAAATGATTTGGGTGAAAAATTTACCAAAGAGTTTGAAAATCTTGCCAATAAAATTTTAGAAGAGAAGAGTAAAAAGTTTTCTGAGCAAAATCAGACCAATATCAAGCAAATTTTAGACCCTTTAAAGGAGAATATCGACTCTTTCAAAAAGAAAGTAGAAGAGGTTTATAATACTGAATCTAAGGAGCGTTTCTCGCTTTCGGAAAGGGTTAAGGAGCTGGCACAGCTCAATGAGCAGATAAATCAGGAGGCTAAAAACTTAACCCAAGCACTCAAAGGTTCTGTAAAACAGCAAGGTAATTGGGGCGAGATGATTTTGGAGAGCATCTTAGAAAATTCAGGCTTGGTTCGTGATCGTGAATTTTTTGCACAAGAGTTTATCCGCGACGAAGCTGACAAAACAGTAAAAGATGAAGATGGCAGAAGAATGCAGCCCGATGTGGTGGTGAAACTTCCCGATGACAGAGAAATCGTCATAGACTCAAAAGTGTCACTTGTTGCATATGAAAGGTATTCCAACGCAGAAGATGTTGAAACTCAGAACAATGAACTTGATAATCATGTAAATTCCATAAAAGCTCATATAAATGACTTGGATTTAAAAAACTATCAAGATCATCTAAAATCACTAGATTTTGTAATGATGTTTATCCCCATTGAACCAGCTTATATTGCTGCTGTTCAGCACGATAAGGAGCTTTGGGAATATGCTTACAGAAAAAGAATTTTGCTTATAAGCCCCACAAATTTAATAGCTACATTGAAACTTATTGCCGATTTGTGGAAGCGAGAACAACAGAGTCAAAACGCATTGCAAATTGCCGAAAGAGGTGCTTATCTCTATGATAAATTTGTTGGATTTGTGGAGAATTTTGAAAAGATTGGCGACACCATCGAGCGTTCACAAAAGTCGTATCAGGCAGCTTTGGGTCAGTTGAAAGATGGACCAGGGAACCTTATCCGACAAGCAGAAATGTTGCGTGAATTAGGGGTGAAATCCAAAAAAACAATTCCATCAAGTTTAAGCGAAAACAGTGTGGATTCGGATACAGATATTGAAGATTGGATGCTACTTGAAAACAGCGATATTTAGAGAATTATAATTTTGTAAAAACAAATAAAGATATTACTATGAAACCATCATTATTGATACTTGCAGCAGGGGTTGGAAGTCGCTACGGCGGACTGAAACAGATTGACAAACTTGGTCCTTATGGCGAAACCATCATCGATTATTCTGTTTATGATGCCCATAAAGCTGGTTTTGGCAAGGTCGTTTTTGTAATTCGCAAAAGCATAGAGCAAGATTTCAAAGAGGCAATTGCCGACAAATATTCTGGAACAATTGAGGTGGATTATGTTTTGCAAGAGGTGGAATTTGTTCCCGAAGGTTTTGATGTTTCACATCGCACAAAGCCATGGGGAACAGGTCATGCCATATTGATGGCTGCCGAAAAAATTCAAGAACCCTTTGCTGTTATCAATGGAGACGACTTCTACGGTGCTGACTCTTTTATGCAGATGGGCAAGTTTTTGATTAGCGAAAAAGTCAAAAATAACGACTATTCCATGGTGGGATATTATCTAAATAACACCTTGTCGGAAAATGGTTTTGTGTCGAGGGGGGTTTGCCAAATGAACCAAGATAATATTTTAACTGACGTTGACGAGCATACAAAAATTAGACCCGATGGAGAAAAAATCATTTTTGAAAATGCCAATGGCGAAATCAACACTTTAGATGCCAACAGCTTGGTCTCCATGAATTTCTGGGGATTTTCTCCACAAATTTTTGTACAACTAAAAGAGATGTTTCAGAAGTTTTTGGAAGAAAATAGCAAAAGCGAAAAAGCTGAATTTTATATTCCATTTGCAGTAAACGATCTAATAAAAGCTAACAAAACTAATGTACACGTCCTTAGTACAACAGCATCATGGTTTGGCGTTACATACAGAGAAGATAGAGAAAGTGTTGTAGAAAGTTTGAAAAAACTTCACGAAGAAGGAGTTTATCCTTCGCCACTGTGGTAGTAGATAAAGCTTTAGATACTTTTAGTACTCATCAACACTCCTATCCGCTTCGACTTTCCGAATAGCCAAGGAAATACAATTATATACACCAACAAAACCACACTAAGTGCTGCCGACGGTATTGCCGCTTCGGCACCAAAAAGCGTGAAGGCTGAAACAGCCGAAAAACCATTATTTTTTATGGAATATAACAAGGTATTTCCAGCCACCAAATCATCTCCTATTCTTCTTTTATGCATCTGTGCCATATAAAACAGTGTAAAAACAAAAAGTGCAATAAACAGCACTAATATTGGCATTATCATGTCCAAGTATTGGTTTATCAAAAAGCTTTGATTCATACCAATTACCACATAAATTAGTATAAAAAATGAAATATCTATCATCAAACCTTGATACTTGAAGGTGAAGCTCTTAATGGGTAGTCGGCGGATAATTCTTGAAGCTACAATTGGTACAATAACCGAATAAAAAAGCAACCAAAACATCTCCATCACATCGGCATTAATTCCATAAAAAAACATCACCGAAGGGAAAAGTAAAATCAGAAAAAAGTAAGCACCAATGGTACCGATGGCAGCATCATTTATATTAAAATTCATTCTTGCCATCATGGGAATAATCACCACTCCGGGCGGACTTATGGCTATTAGCACAAAGCCTGCAAATATCATAGATTTGGCAGAGAAAAAGAGAGCCACCAAGGGCAAAGAAATAAGTGCAAAAAGAAAATAATTCAGAAATATACCTTTTAGAATTGGTCTTATAATACTGGGTTTTGGTCTAAAAACTGTTAAAGAAAGTTGTTGTAGCGAAAGCGACATCATAAATGCCAATACATATATCAAAAACGGGCTGAAAATTTCTGCTCCGCGGGGTGCAAGCATTCCCAAAATCATTGCAGAAATTAGAAACAAATTTCTAAAGGAGGGTAAGTTCTTTTTCACTTTTTACACACAAACAAAAAAATAATTAGCAATGTTCAATTAATAAATTTTCTAATTTGTGAGATATAAATCTTTATAATTGTATATTTGTTTGTACAAAACATCCATAAAACAAATAATATGAGTAGAAAGACCTCACATATTTTACTCTTGATAATAATCTCTTTAGCGATATTAATTGTGGGTTTTATAAACTCATATCAAAATTATATATATCAACTCAAAGAGGGTCAACAACAATTAGTTGAAAGAGTTAACATCATAAAATCGAGTCTAAATCACTCTGATATACAATCACTTAGCTGCGACATTAGCGATACTAATAAAACAGAGTATCAAACACTAAATCTGAAATTAAGTTCCATTAATGATGCCTTTCCCGACCTTAGATATATTTATATTATTAAAGAAATCGACTCAGTTTTATACTTTTTAATAGATACAGAACCTCTAAATAGAAGTTTTCCCAATCCACCAAAGCTTGCCATGCCTGGCGAAATATACGAT
This sequence comes from Bacteroidales bacterium, assembly GCA_012522535.1. Classification (GTDB taxonomy): domain Bacteria; phylum Bacteroidota; class Bacteroidia; order Bacteroidales; family WCHB1-69; genus JAAYKF01. Next base: position 43,022 of record JAAYKF010000038.1, on the reverse strand, counting down.
GATGCACCAAGGGAATTTTATGCAAGTTTTTACCAACAAAGGGAAATTATTTATGGACCATATGTGGACAAATGGGGAAAATTTATTGCCGTCCTTTCTCCAATTTACAACCCATCAAACAACGAAATCATTGGTGCATTGGGCATAGACGTGGTTTATAATAACTTTATAAGTCCGTACACTGCTAGGACGATAAACCCTATTATAATATCGGTATTTGTGGTAATAATGCTGATAATTTTTTATCTCATTTACACCTATATTATCCTCAATGAGAAAAAGGAGAACAAATCATTGGAGTTCTTAAAAAACACCATCGAAAACTGGGACTCTCCTTTTGTAATTTTAGATACAAACCATAAAATTATTGATTTTAATATTTCGGCTATGTTTGTCTTCAATTCACTATTCAATGCCGAATTGGTGGAAGGTGAAAATATTACTCAATTCTTTCATAATGAGCTTAAACTAGAGGTTGACAATAAGTTGCAACTATTGAGTCAGTCGGCAAAAAACAAATCAATAGTACAATATCACATTGGAAGCATTTCCAATCCCAATCAAATTTTATTTGTTTTTTCCAGTATAAAAAACAAATCCAACGAAATTTCGCACTACGTTCTATATATTCTTGAAGATAAAAACCTGATTTTGGCAGATAAATCCATTAGTTTTCTTAAAGAGATAGAAAAGACAATGGCAAATATTGAAGATTTTATTCTGAGTTGTAAGTATGATGGAACCATAGAAAGTGCCACAAAATCTATCGAAATTACCTTAGAATATGATGAGTTGGATTTGATAAATAAAAGCTTAAAGGATATTGTAAGCATTAGCTCCTGGGAGCAGATAAATCAAGGAATTACAATTTTAAAAAACAAAAATCATAACAGTAATTTCACTTTAGATATTCATTATAAAAAATCTAATGGCGACTTTAGTGAATACAATTCTCAAATAATTCGTAGAGAAGGAAAGATTGGTGAAAAGGCTGGTTTTCTCATCGTTTCGAGAAAAATAGATAAGAAAAGTCCCGATTTAAAACAGAGTGCTTTTAAGAATATTGATTTATCGAATATTCCTGCCATTGTTTATATTTGTGATATTGACAGAGACTGGACAATGCGATATATGAGTCCCGAAACCTACCAAATAACCAAATATCTTCCTGAAGAGGTGGTGAACAACAAAAAAATCACTTTCAATGAACTGATTTTGCCACAATATAGAGATATAATTTGGAGTAAATGGAAAGATGTTATTGAAAATAACGCCATATTTGAAGAGGAATACCAAATTAAAACAAAGGATGGTAAGATAAAATGGGTTTACGAAAAAGCAAATAGCATTTATGACTCCAACAACACCCCAATTGCCATTAAAGGAGTTATTATCGACATTAATGACAGAAAAAAACATGAAGAAATTTCAAAGATTAATGAAGAGAGATTTAAAAAGTTCTTAGACAGTCCAATATCTATTATCTCTATTAATAATGAGCTGAATATCATTGACTTTAATGGCAAATTTGCAAATTTTGTGAGTGAAAATAGCGACAAAATTATTGGAAAAAACCTAATTGATTTTATTAGTTTTGAGCATAGAACAGAAAGCAGTAAACATCTCTATGGTTTGAAAGAAAATCACAAACAAATTTTCAATACTTATTTCAAAATTGATGATAGTGAAAAATTTGTAGTTTTGTATTGTTCCAAAATAAATGACTTGGAAAGTGTTTGTTTTATAATCGATCAGTCGGATGTTTACAGTCAAATAAACAGCTTGAAAACCGAAAAGTTTGAGTTTGAAAAATTAATACAAAACAGCGATGTACCAATTTTTATAACTGAAACTTCCAATGGAGAAATTTTGTTTCAAAACAAAATGGCTCAAAAACTTAAAAGACTCAAACTATTTAATAATGAAGAGATTAGCATTGATAATATTGAGAATATATTATTGGAAATAATCAATAAATCTGAGATTTCTGAAAACCTAATTTTAGAGAACTTAGATAATAATGACAATTTAATTAATACATATAGAATTATTGTCAGCAAGTTTTTTGAGAATAAAAACTCTTCTAAAACAATGATTTCCTTAATCAATATTTCTACTGAAATTGAATTGAAAAATAGATTACAAAAAGGCGAAAAAACCATTAACAACCTGATTTCCTATACCTTAAACAACACTTATAGACAAACTCTATTGAATAGTCCTGAAAATAATACTGTGGATTTATATTCAAAACTTTTTACAGGAACTTATGAAAAAGAGTTGAAATATATTGGACTAAACGAAATTATAAATGGAGTTATTTCTAGGCATTTAAAATATGATTATAAGGTTTTCTATCAGTATGAAAAAGAGGAAAATTATGAATTTTTATTGGACACGCAATTGAGCAAAGAACTTATTTGCGTCCTTGCACACTTTGTAAACAGGTTTGGAAATGGCTATGTTGTATGCAAAGTGCAACATTTTTCCGACAAATTAGTTTTTAATTATAGCTCGGTTATTGACAAAGATGTTATTGATATTTTCTCAAAACATATTAACAGCAATTTCCTTGATTCTCAGAACAATAACGAAAGTGATGAGAGTAAAATCTTCGATATTATTTTCCTAAATAAGTTGGTAAAAATCGCTGCTTCACACATTGAATTTAATGTTTTAGAAGGAAATATTGCTCAGTTTTCTTTAAGTTTTAAAACTAAAGTTAAAGAGTTGGAGGCTCCAAAACAGTTTTATGATTTAAGTAAACTGTATGATTCGGCAAGTATTATATACACCAATAACCTTATTGGCAAAGAGTTGACAAAAAGCATTTCAAACTATATCCCTAAGACCCATTTTTTTAATGATTATCTTGAACTTATCAGGGACCTTAATGGCAGTGTTGACGATTTTTCTCAAATAATTATTAGCGAGAATATGCCCAATGGCGTAAGTATTTGGGATATTGCAACAAAAATTGAATCCTTGCTAATTTCTAAGGATGTTAAGCTTTTGGTTTTATCTCCCTTTGGAGAGCTAAGATATGTGGAAGACTTATTTAAAAATGCCAAATTCAAATACGAAATTTTAGCCATTCCTTTTACTTTAGAACAGCTAAAATTGAGTTTAATAAGGTTGTAGAATTATCTTAAAACAGCTCCAAGTTTAGAGGTATAAACTTCGATTATTTTATCCATTAATGCACTAATTTCAGCATCTGTCATGGTGCTATTGGGGTTTTGGAATTTAAAACTTACGGCATATGATTTTTTATCTTCTGCTATTTTATCACCTTCATAAACATCGAAAAGATTTACCTCTCTGAGTAGATTTTTTGAATTTGCATAAGCCAGTTTTTCCAATTCAGCAAAGCTCACTTTCTTGTCAATCAAAAGTGATAAATCACGTCTTACAGCCTGATAATTCACCAATGCTTTATAGTTTGACTTACGACCATGCAGAACTTTTGTCAGGAGTTCCCAGTCAATTTCTGCATAAAAAACTTCTGCTTTAATATCGAAGTGTTTCAAAATACGGGGATGTACCTTTCCTGCTTTTGCCAATAAATCTCCCCTTCTGTTTTGATAAATAACCCCTTCTGAAAACATCGCATCTGCTTGAGTTTCAATGACAAACTCCTTGTTTAAATTGAGCATTCCCAAAAGGTCATTCACAATTGCTAAGGCTGAATAAAGGTCTAATTTTTCTTCGCCATATTTCCAGTTTTCGCTATTGTGGGTTCCCGAAATTACAAATGCAAACATCTCCTTCTCTTTGTACATTTTACTAATATCCTCTTGGGCATCTTTGTCGTTGATATAGTATTCACGTCCAAATTCAAAAAGTCGTACATTTTGCTGTTGGTAGTTATTATTCAGCAGAATATTTTCCAACAATCCGGGTAGCAACGACTGACGCATAAACTCCAAATCGCGGCTAAGTGGATTGATTATTTTTACTGCCAAATCTGGATTTAAGAATTTGAATTTTTCGTAATATTCACTTTTTGTAAGAGAATTATTCATGGCTTCATATAGTCCACGAGCTGAAAACCACTCCGAAATTCTATCTTTTAGCTTCAATTTTGGGGCCATAAAGTCTTCACTTTGGGTGATGGAATATTTCACTTTTGTAGGAATTTCCACAGAATTATATCCATAAATTCTTAAAATTTCTTCAACAACATCTATCTCGCGAGTAACGTCAACCCTGTACAGAGGCGAGTCTATCTCCAAAGCTGTTTCAGACTTGGAAATAATAGTGAAATCTAAGCGATTTAAAATTTTCTCAACTATTTCTTGTGGAATTTCTTTCCCTACGACTTTATTTAGCTCATCATATTTCAATGTAATTCTTACTGGTTTAATGACATTGGGATAAGCATCTACCACATTTGAGTACTCAATTTTTGGACATACTTCCGAAAAGAGCTGAATGGCTCTTTCTATGGCATAAATATTTATGTTTGGATCGGCACCTCTTTCAAATCTGAAAGATGAGTCGGTTTTAAGTCCGTGTAGCTTTGAAGTTTTACGAACGCTAACGGCATCGAAAGTGGCACTTTCTAAGAAAATTTCCGTAGTATTTTCCGAAACTCCCGAATCTAATCCACCATAAACACCGGCAATACACATTTCGGTTTGTGCGTTGCATATCATCAGCTCACTTCCTTTTAGTTCACGTTCAACGCCATCTAAGGTTGTAAATTTACCCTTATTTGCCTTTCGCACCACAACTTTATTGCCATCAATTTTGGCTGCATCAAAAGCGTGCAAAGGTTGACCTATTTCCAACATTATAAAATTTGTGATATCCACAATGTTGTTTATAGAGCCAAGTCCCACCGATTCCAAATAGTTTTTTATCCATTCTGGCGACTCTTTTACCTCGATATTTTTTATGTAAATTCCTGAATATCTGGGGCAATGGTCAAGCTCAACTAAATCAATATCTATGGGACTTTTTTCAATTTGTGGATTAAATTTTTCATTTTGCGGAAGTTTTGCCTCTATATTTATATTGTTTCTGATGGACAATGCTGCGGCTACATCGCGGGCAATTCCAAAGTGGGAAATTGCATCGGAACGGTTTGGGGTTAGTCCAATTTCGAAAATATAATCGGACTTAACTTCATATATATCACTGGCTTTTGTTCCTGCTTTGTGCTTATCATCAATAACCAAAATTCCTTCGTGCGAATCTCCTATCCCCAGCTCAATTTCAGAGCAAATCATCCCTTCGGAGGCAACACCTCTGATTTTAGCTTTTTTAATTTCAAATTCTTTTTCATCTTCGCCATAAAGTTTTGTGCCGACACTTGCCACCAAAACAGTCTGTCCTTGGGCTACATTTGGAGCTCCACAAACTATTTGTGAAACCTTACCATCTCCCATCTCTACTTTCGTAACATGAAGTCTGTCAGCATCGGGATGTTTTTCGCACTCTAAGACTTTTCCAACAACTACACCTTTTAGACCTCCTTTTATAGTTTCAAAGTGTTCAAGTCCTTCTACTTCCAAACCTATATCTGTTAGTATGTCAGAGAGTTCTTCCACCGAACAATCTACGTCTATGTAGCTTTTTAGCCAATTATAAGAAATTTTCATTGAAATATATTTTTTACAAAATTACATTTTTAAGCTTGAAAAACCTTAGTTTTAAGCATAAATTTTGACTTTAGCTTATCAAGCTCCAATCTTTTGATTTCACAAGAATTTCATTTAGAAACTCTTTTATTCTGATGTTTTCCACTTTTTCTATTTCCGGGTCTTGCTCTAATAGGTCTTGGGCATAATTTCTTGCCAATAGCAAAATCTGCTCATCTTTGCTGATATCAGCCACTTTCAAATCTAGCAATCCACTTTGTCGGGTACCTTCAATATCTCCCGGTCCGCGGATTTTAAGGTCTAAGTTAGCTATTTCAAAGCCATCATTTGTCTTGACCATGGCTGCAATACGCTCTTTCCCCTCTTTGGAAAGTTCGTAGTTTGTAACCAAAACGCAATAAGATTGCTCGGCACCACGTCCCACCCTACCTCTGAGTTGATGCAGTTGCAGAAGTCCAAAACGCTGAGCATCTTCAATGACCATAACGCTGGCATTGGGCACATCAACGCCGACTTCGATAACTGTGGTGGAAACAAGTATGTCGGTTTCACCCTTTTTAAAGCGATTCATTTCATATTCCTTCTCTTCCGGTTTCATTCTACCGTGAACTTGACCTATGGCATATTTTGGCAAGGGAAAATCGCGAGACAAGGCATCAAAACCCTCTTCTAAGTGTTTTAAATCGATGGTTTGTGATTCTTCTATCAAAGGAAATACGACATAAATTTGTCTTCCCTTCTCAATCTCATTTTTCATCAAGCCTTGAATTTTCAATCTATTATTATCGAAGAAATGGACTGTTTTGATTGGTTTCCTATTTTTGGGTAGTTCATCAATTACCGATACGCTTAAATCACCAAAAAGTGTCATTGCCAATGTTCTTGGAATTGGTGTAGCCGTCATGACCAAAACATGGGGTGGCGGTGTGTTTTTCATCCACAACTTTGCCCTTTGAGCCACTCCAAATCGGTGCTGTTCATCTATAATTGTTAGTCCTAAATTTTCAAAAATCACATCATCTTCCAATAGTGCATGAGTCCCCACAACTATTTTCAGCTCACCACTTTGAAGTTGCTCCTTTATTTTACGCTTTTGGGCAGCTTTTGTGGAGCCAGTAAGCAGTTCTACTTTGATTTCACTATCATCTCCCAGCAGTTTGGAAATAGTATAGAAATGCTGCTGTGCCAAGACCTCTGTGGGTGCCATAATGCACGATTGAAAATCATTATCGATGGCTATTAGCATCACCAAAAGAGCAACAATTGTTTTTCCGCTACCCACATCACCTTGCAACAATCTGTTCATTTGTGTAGGTCCTCTCATATCGGCTCTAATTTCCTTTATTACCCGTTTTTGGGCATCTGTGAGCTCGAAAGGTAGATTATTGTGATAGAAATTTTGGAAAGCTTCGCCTACTTTTTCAAAGCTATGACCTTTTATATTTTGTATTCTTATTTGCCTGGTTTTCAAAAGCTTAAGCTGATTGAAAAAGAGTTCTTCAAATTTCAATCTATAATTTGCTTTTCTGTACTCATCTACATTTTTGGGAAAATGTTTATTAAATAGTGCATATTCTCGCGAAACCAGTCTATTTTTTTCTAATATTTCTTGACTTAAATTTTCTGGTATATGCGACTGTACTTGCAGGAACATCTGATAAATTAATTTAGATAGTGCCTTGGAGTCTATTCCTCTTTTTTTGGATTTTTCGGAGGTATTATAGAGGGGATGGAATGGAATTGGGTTTGCCTCTCTTTGGTTATAAATTTCCATTTCGGGGTGTGTAAAGCTGAACTTTCTATTAAAGATTGTTGGTTTGCCAAAAACGAGATATTCAAGGCCTAATTTCAGGCTTTCTTGCATCCATTTGATGCTATTAAACCAAACCAATTCAACTTCGGACGTACCATCAGAAAAGTTTGCCACTAATCTTTTTGCTCTGCCGTGTCCCACCATGTCAAAGCCTGTGATTTTACCTTTAATTTGAATATAGGCAGAGTCATCAACAATTTCGGAGATTTTATAGATTTTGGTTTTGTCAATATATTTATAGGGATAATAGCTTATTAAATCTTCGAATGTTCTTATGCCGTACTCACTCTTAAGCACTTCTGCCCTTGCTGGACCAACTCCTTTAAGGTATTCTATTGAGGTATGTAGAAGATTTTTCATTTTGACATTATCTTATTACAAATATAAAAAAAACTCCCCTAAGATAGGGGAGTTTTTAAAAAATTTTCTCACAAATTAGAAGTCCCACATATTGTGTTCGAACTTTCTAATTTCGTCGGTTATTCTTTCTGATTCAAGCACCTGATCCATACCGTTTAGGATAAAGTCTCTGATATCACGATTATTGTAGATATTTTCTTCTTTTTGTACGAAGCTTGAGAACATTCTTTTCCAGAAAATATCGTCATAAGTTTTTCTTTCAGAGGTGTTGAAGGTGTTGAAAGCATCGTTGGCTGCCAACACTGGTCTTGCTTCGGGGAAGTGTATCCAGCCTACGCCACGAGGCACTTCATCATAAATCATATCATCAAGTCCTTCAACTTGTATAGATGCTGACTCAGGTTCTTTCCACAACATTGGTTGGAAGGTTATCATTCTGACATCTAGAACAGACCTTTGTTTTTCGAAGAACCAAACTTCTTTCATATCAATTGCTAAGAATTTTGATTTACGAAGTGGTTCAATTTCTTCTCTAACTTCAAGGATGATTGATGGGTCTTCTGGGTCTCGTATTTCTATTCTTTGCATTGTACCAAGCTTAGATAGAAACTCTGTGTACGAAATTGGTATGTTGCAAAACTCATCAAAATAAACCATTAACGGGTTGGGATTTGCCTCTGTTGAGTCCACCGACATAAACAATACATCCCAGAAGCTTAGCCAATTTCCTTGCGTAGTTGGATCTATTAAACTTCCTTTGTTGGGAAAATGTAATGGATGATTAATTTTTTCGCGGAGGTCAATTCTTCTCCATATTTTTTTCGACCACATAGCATCTGCCTCTCTTAGGTGTACATAAGATATTGGCTCTCTGTGCCTATTGTGGGTTGTTTCGTAAATACCATCTATTGGCTTACGTATTGCTACTCGTTCTGGCTCTTCTTCTGTTTGGTATTCGCTTTCAGTTTGATCATAATTATAGTCATATTCATAATCTTCTTGTGCAAATACATTTGCTGTAAAGAGTGCCAATAATAGTAATAATCCAATTTTTTTCATAATAACCTCCATTTATTTTAATGGTATTATCTAATTCTAATACCTATATTTGGAATCTGTCCTGGGTTAACATTAACTGCTTTACCATCAACGCTGGCAGTAACTTTAATATTGTGTATAATAATAGTTTCGCCGGGTTGTGCAGATCTAATTGCGCTAGTCATTGCTGCTGAGAAGCTAGGACCAGATGTTGAGTAAACGGTTTCGTTTCTACCTTTACCAACAATCATTGTAAATCCTGTAACTCTCCATTTCAGGTCAAAAGCAAATCCGTCAGGTGTTAGTGCTGCAACGAATGGGTTGGCTGCAATTATAGATGCTGAGTGCGATCCTGAGCGTATGCTACCACCAATGCTTGTTACTGGTGGGGGTACGTTCATAATACGGAACTCGGTTCCACCTAATGATTGTGTTTTTCCACCTACATCAGCACTTGCTGTAATATTCACTTTTTTACCTATCATATTTGCTGGTGGTGTAACTACATATTTACCAGCTGAACCTCTAAATGACAATCCACCTCCACTAATTCTAATTTTTTCAGGTGCTACTGGTGCCGATACTGAAATTGGGTTGTCTAAACCTGCATAAAGCACGTTCATTCTTTCGGCTGCAACTGTAGCTTGCGATTTAGCAACTGAATAAGTTTCGCTAAAGGGATAGAACTTATCTGTTCCGTCTGGAGCCAACATTTTAATAAATCCAGCAAACTTTTGCTCTCCCATTCCTGAAGCGGGGATTTTAAGTTTTACGATTCCACTATCACCTTCAATTTTATTATACGAGCTAATGTGTGCTTCGTCTGGTGTGTCTATTCCAGCTTTCCAATAAACTTCAGGGCTGGTTTTAGAGTCGAAAGCAGCAACTATAATATCTGCTTCAAACTCGGAGCCCGAAAAGACTAATTTAGAAACTGGAATAACCTTAGCACTAACTTGGTCGAAGGTGAAGTCGTCGGCAGTAATAGCGGTCATTAAATGCGTAACCATGTCAAATTCGGCATTTTTCACTTCTCCAATCATTTTGTTCAATAGCGTTACTGCTGCTGCCAAAATTGTTTGATGGAAGTTAGCATTTACCCATGATATTTCATCTTTACTACTATTATAGAAGGGTCCTTTTGTGTCGAGCCCAATTTTTGCAGACATCCCATCTCTTTGCTTTTCATCAACTAGTTCGAGAAGGCTTGCTTTATAGTTCTCTATCTTTTCTTGTAACTCATGACCTTTACCACCGCTTCCTCCTTTTCCAAGGAAGTATAGCTGAGGCTTATCTTTATTATCTTTATTAAGCAGTGTATATACTGTTCTTTCTTTTGCTTCTTCCAAAGAAATTCCTTCGGTACTGGCAATTACTTCCCATTTACACTCATTAATAAAACCTACCATTTCATTGGTATGCTTTTGCACTATCAATGCTTTTTCATAGTAAGGACCTGCTTTTTCTGGTTGCATTTCCTTAGCCATAGCAAATTGATTATATGTAGAATTTACTTTTCTTTCGAAATTTTCATTTGTTTTCGTCAGGGTCTCATCAACTGTACCGAAGGCGTCAAGAATGTCTTTAGACACGTTTAGTGCCAAAAGAGCAGTCAAAACGAGGTACATCATCCCTATCAACTTTTGTCGGGGGGTTTCCGGACAATTACTTGCTCCCATATTATTTTATTTTCTTAGTTTAACATTGTTTAATTAACAGAACGACATCTTATCTACCTACATTCATAGCTGACAACATGTTACCATATACGGTATTAAGCATGCTAACATTCTTAGTTAAACTGTCAATTTGCTCCTTATATTTCAATGTATTATCAACTGACTCATCTAAGTTAGTGGCAAACTTTTGGATATTTGCTTCTATTGAGTTAGTTAAATCTACGTGCGATTGCGTATTTTGCAACTGAATTTCGTAAGCTGCGTTTATAGCAGATAAGTTTTTCGATAGTTGTTGTAGTTGCGAATTATACGAACCTGTATCCGATTGAATACTATTAATTGTTTCTTCATAAATTGTTGCTAGCTGTCCAACTGCACCTGCTGCTTTTTGTACATTATTAATGTATGCTTCTGATGCACCTGAGTCTTTTGACAATGCTTCTGATGTTTTGTCGTATGCAGCTGATAGGCTACGCACAGACTCGGCAGCTCTTGTTAAATTCGTTACATACGAATCAGTAGCAACTGCTGCATCTGATATACCAGAAAGTTTATTAGCATTTTCACCCAGATTTCGCATTCCTGTTGCTAGGCTTTCAATTAACTCTGGACCTATTTTCGCTTCAGATAACATATTATCTAGCTCTTGAGTAACTGTTAAACCTGATGTTTCTCTTCTTTTTTGACTTACTTTAACATCAGTTGCTTCTTCGCCCATTGCTAGCTCTGGATAAGCAAGTGTCCAGTCGTACTCAACGTGTAGCGGCTCAAATGCCGACATAAAGAAAATCAAAGCTTCAGTTCCCATACCTAATAACAACATTGGACCTGCTCCGGGATAGTGCATAATTTTAAACAAAGCACCTGCAATTACCAAAGCTGCTCCCCATCCGTATAAGTATGACATAAACTGTCTGTAACCTTTACTTTTAAAAACGTCCATGAATCCCATAATAATTTTTTTTTAAGTTAATGATTTTAATTAATAGTTTTTGATTTATATGCTCCTAAAAATCTCTTATATATTTAATGTATATAATTCGAATTAATAAACGTGTGATGCACTATTCATATTATCGCCTTTTTGTCGTCCTAAGAATGTTTGAACATTTCTAAAACCAATATACGATTTTCCAGTATCTTGATATTCGTATGTTCTGGCATAATTAGTGATGTAATATCCAACATCTTTCCACGATCCTCCACGGATAACTTTACGTTTCTTCGCAATGCCGTCTGTTTCTATGGCTGAATATGAATATTGCATATTTAGGTCGTGTGCAAAATTATAAGCCGATTCTTCAAAGGCATCTTCACACCATTCTGCTACGTTTCCGGCCATGTCGTATAGACCAAAATCATTGGGTGCGTAGTGTCCAACTATCAATGTGTGGAATCCACCATCATCAATGTAGTTACCACGTCCGGGTTTGTAGTTGGCTAAGAAACAGCCATTTGCATTTCTTGGATATGGTCCACCCCATGGGAAAGCACTCATGGCAAAGCTACCTCTGGCAGCCCATTCCCACTCAGCTTCGTTGGGTAGTCTGAAATCATTTTCGAACATCCACTCATTTTGTGAAATCAACCATGAATTTCTAAGTTGTGTTCTCCAATGGCTAAAAGCCTTTGCCTGACGCCAGCTAACTCCTACCACTGGATAGTGGTCGTAGGCAGGATGCCAGAAATAATTGGCTGTCATAGGCTCGTTGAACGAGTATGTAAAATCGTGAATCCATGCCAAAGTATCAGGATAAATATTTACAATTTCATGGCGGATAAAAGCACCTTTTCCTTGATTATATCCCGTGGGGCGATTGGAATATAAACCTTTGAAACGAGTTTTGGAATCTTCCACATCAAACTCTTTGTATGAGCCACCCATTCCATCGCGAATTCCATCATAGTCTTCAATTTGTCCTCTGAAATTTCTGTGGTCTATCCACCAATATTCATAATCTAATATTTGTGTATTTAATTCAATTTGTCTATAGTGGTAAAAGCGTTTATCTGTAATATTCACAAAAAGTGGAGCTAAGGCTTCTTGATAGTCTTCATCTGGATTTTCCCAATCGATTTTCTCTTTCCAGTTGATTAATATTGGTTCTATGAAGTCTCCTTCATTATCTCCTTTTTTATGTTTCAAGAAGTGCTCATTTTCTGACTCGTCAAGTTGTCTTCCCAGAAAGTGGTGAGCTAATGAGTCGCGTACCCACTCAACAAATTGACGATATTCATTGTTTGTAATTTCTGTTTCGTCCATATAAAAAGCTTGAACCGTAACAACCTTAGATTGATGATTCATGGCATATGGAATATCTTCATCACCTGTACCCATGTGATAACTACCCATTGGTATATGCAACATTCCATATGGATCTTCTGCTGTATATACTGGACGGTTTTTCACACCTGTTAGTTCTCCATTTCCGCGGTTTCCACACGACGATAAAAGAACTACTGCTATTAATGGAATAATGTATTTTTTCATGCTTGCTCCTGATTTATTATTTATAAAACGCATGTATTATCATTTTTATTATACGTAACTATCTTCTAAAAGTTTCCTAACATCCTAGTATTTTTATAACTATGGAATACTGGAGGTCTTACAATATTAAAACAATATCTCAACATAACCTCGTGTCCACCTCTACTTCTGCCTTTTCTACCTAAGTCTGAAGTGGTGAAGTCATATGAATATCCTATCTTTAAACCAGACATTGGACCTGTCTCAAATGGGCTCACACCCATAACCATAGCCACCGCATCTTGAAAACGATAGCTTAAACCACCCCAAAACTGATTGTTATATTTTGCTATTACTGAAACATCATATTGTGCCGATACAAAGTCTGTCTTTATAAATACTGAAGGTTCAAAAACAAAACTTGGATTGTAGGGATATACCCATTCATAACCTCCATTTATAAAATAGTGACGCTTTAGTTCAATGCCTGTCGCAGACTGTCCACCCTCTTGCTCTAACATTTGTGTAGAAGCTATTCCTGCATAAAATTGCCCGGGAACACGGTAGAACAAACCAAAAGACATATCAAATATCATATCACTTTCAACGTTTCTTCCCATCAAACGAGGGTCGCCCTCTTCGATGGCTACAAATCTTGTGAAATCTATTTTCTTGTTCAAAAAGCCTGCTTGCAAACCAATACCTAAGGTTCCCATACCAATATTTAGTCTGTATGCATAGCCCAACTTCACACCAATATTGTCTTCATATCCAAGCTTATCTTTAATTATACTCAAACCCAGCCCACCTCTCAAAAGCTTAACTGGTGCATCAATGGTGAATAAAATTGTTTGTGGTGAAGTCTTTTCAAAGGCATTTGTATTTGGATTAAACTCCTTGAAACCTTCCCACTGCTGACGAAAAAGTGTCCCCGCACAAATTGCACCACTACTTCCTGCATAACCGGGGTTAAATGGAAGAATGGCATACTGATGTTGCGTAAACTGGGTCTCTTGCTGACCAAGTACCGCCAGTGCAGGCATTAAAAGCAATAATACAATGTATATTTTTCTCATATTCTTTCCTGTTTTATGACACCTTTGTTAAAAACAAACCATAAAATAAGTACATTTTTTTGAAACTAACAAATAAATGTTGATAAATTTCATCTCTTTTCTTTTTCAAACTATTTCCAACTTCACTTATTATATTATACATCAATCTTATATTTTTTGTTGCAATTTTATACGACTTATTGTGATTTTATTTTTCAAGCTATCATATCGGGCTAATTATCAACATAATACAACTGTTAGACAATTAACAATAAGGCGGAAATTGACAAGTTATTCTACTATTCATTCAAAATATCACTTGTAAAAGAGCCCTATTTAGAGACGTTATAAATTACACTCGAAACATTTACGTTTTAACACATTTTTTGATTTCAAGTCTTAAAAACCCCTAAAAATAGATTAAAAATAAGCTCTAACGGAAACATTCCCGATGTGTATAAATCTTGATGTCAAACTTTTCCTTCCTTCGTAGCTAAAACTCAACTGCATATTTTCGCCTATGGCCGATTGAATAGCCAAATTCAATATAAAATTATGCCCTTCGTTCAAACCTTCCAACATCTCGAAAACTAAAGATTGATTGGACGAATTGCTGATTACATTTTTTACATACGATGTTTTGAAATTAATCATAGCCTTGCTGACTACATTTAATGTGGCTTCTGCCGATAAAAGGTTTGCAAAAAGCTGCTCTCTTTCCACAGACAATGTGTTTTGCTTTTCGGAATATTTATAGAGAATTGTAAATCTGAAATTTGAAGATAAAAGCGATATAAACGACTGCTCAATATAATTACCTACAATGTTGTAATTTCTATTTTCAAACTGCTCTGAACCATAGGCTTTCTCGCTTATACCCAATTCATTACGCAAACTGTGCTTCTTAAAAACATTAAGCCTAAAAACATTGGAAAATGAGTTAAATTCTCTGTTTTCAAATCCATTAGTTAAAAAAACTTTCGACTTGTTTTCGTTGTAAATAAACTCATTGCTCCACAGCGGACTGCCTTGATTTATGGAAAAAACATTTCGCAACGACTGCAAACTTGTAACCAACAGTGAGTCGGGCAAATCTGCCACAAAGGGATTGTATGCACTCAAGGGATTTGACTGTAATTTTTTCTCAATTCTGTAATTTGTCTGATTGGAAAATCGGGAAATAAATTTTTTAAAACCACTTTTTTTCTTCCAAGATTGGGGTGCCGAAACTTGTAAACTCTGGCTATATTTGCTATTATACGTGCTGATAAAATCATTGGTAATTCGCCAAAGTTTCACATACTCCCCTTGATCTGAGTAAAATGCTTGCTCAAACTCGTCCAACTCCTGAACGCCGTTTTCATTATAATCAAACCAAACATAATCGCCAGTACCTTTTGCCACTTTTAGGAAATAGTACTCTTTTTTAGGCTCCTGACCACTTGCCGCTTCATAAAACGTATTGAGTCTCAATGCTTTGTCAAACAAACTTGCAGAATAATCTAAATTTGACCCAAATACATATTCCGATTTTTCAAAATTATTGGAATAATTTCTCTCCCTATATAATATATTAGTAGAAATTGAATGGTTTTTATTACTCAAATTGGAAATTTTCAAACCATATTCTTGCATGTTTGAATAGTGTTCCAAAGAGTTTAAATGTACCTTTTCATCATTTCTGAAATTGGCATAAAGCATAAAATTTCCGTTAAAATTACTGCCCTGTTTTATCATAAATTCTATTTCGGAAAAGGCAAAACTATTCTCTTTTAGTGAATCGGTTTGAGAGTCTCTAATTTGCTGATTTTCCACCCTCCAATTGGTTCCAAGGGCAATTTTGCCAAAATCATAACTTAGAGATGCATGATTTTTCAAGAATTTATTTTCTTCACTCTCATTATCCGAAAAAAGCATAAAACCATCGGTTAAAACTGTCCAACGACCAAGATTCAAATTGCTATTTAAGGCATATTGCCACGCCTTGAAATCTTTCGCTTTTGAAAGCTGATAAATATTTGATTTAATAAAATTTGACTTCTTATAAACATTCACTCCCAAAGAGCTAAAATGCTGATTTCCTATAAGTGAATCGGACATAATTCCAAAATTTCTTTGAAATTCTAAATCACGCAAAGGGTCAATCGGTTCGAAACTTCGGGATAAAAACTCATAATTCAAATTTGTTGAAATCCGCCACGACTCTGCCGTATCTGATTTTATAAAAGCCCTATCGTCTGTTATCCCAAATCGGGCAGCAGTTCCAAAAACATCATCTTTATTATCTTTGGCAAAGGTGTTCTTATCAAAAAGACTTAAAGCCAATTCTGAATTTATATTTGTGTGTTTCCCAATTTTTGTCTCATTACCCACTTGCAGCATCTGTTTTTTCTGTGGTGGCACCAGCAAAATTTCTGGCGAAAAATCGCCCTGTGGGACATTGTCCAATGGAGCAACCCACTTAAAAACCCTACCATTTGCGGAGCTAATATCTTGCACATAATTCCCCCTGTTTTTGCCCACATAGGTAAAAGAGACCCTATATATTGCGTTATCGGGATTGATGCTATAAACAAAAATTGAGTCATAATTTTGACCCTGCACAAGGGTATCCACCATCATATATCTGACCTCATCGGGATTGTATAAAAGTGAGTCGAAGCTGGGATACCATGCTGAATTTACATCATCGCCAATGCCTCTTAAAAACTGTTTTTGCTGGGCAGAAAGTATGGGCTGAATGGATTGACTTTTAACATCACCTTCGTGAAAAAAACTAATATACGACTTAGATTTTTTGTTCTCAAATTCAACTTCGTTAAAAGCCAACGAACGTGAATAATGCTTATCTGAATATTCAAATTCCACCACCACCCTCCTATCTTTGGTTAGAACCTGACGAGCAGTGAAAACAATTTCGCCAATATTATAATCTATTATATAGTCGCCCATTTCACCCCTCTCTTGCAAAAGTCCATCAACATACACTTTTTCGCTTCCAGCAATTATCACAATATTAGACTCGCCCGACTCGCCCACTAAGCGATAGGGTCCCTGATTTCCCTCCACAGGAGTGATGCTCTGACGGCGATATTTACCCTTGGCAACCGAAAGTGCCGAAGAGACTTTTAAACTTGAACTATCTTTAAAAGAGGTGCTATGTTCTACAAATAGACCTAAAAGATTTTTATTGAATTTGAGCAAAGCATCTCTATTGTTTTTTATGGAAAAATCTCCAGCTGTAATGGAAGTTTTTTCATTATATATTTTTATAAAAACCTTATCAAAATCTTGTAGTTGCTGAGTATTGCCATCGGGCTGAAGGGGAATATTTCTATCGGTTATAGCTGCTAATATATTGAAACCAGAACCAAGTTTACCCTCCAATTGTAAGTTCATATCCGAATTTACAATCACATTTTGGGCATTGCCCATGGAAATTCCTCGTGAAATGCTTCCAGAGCGATGCAAGTCTGAATCTCTAAAATCCCAAACATTTTGCCTATCCTCGCGTGTAATTCTAAAAACCGCCTGTGGATTACTCAAATCTCCATGTATGGTAGAGGGGTCTTTTCTATTTATAGGCTGAAAAATATTAAAATTGAATGTGGAGTAGGAAAGTTTCACCTCCATAGAATCTGCGGGAGCATCATCAGAAAGCCTAATTACAGACTTCAACTCATCTATTTCGAAAAAATCAACGAAGAGAGGTTTGTCATTTTGGTCGTACAAAATCACACTCCCTGGAATCACACTTAAAGAGTCGATTTGTTGCTCCTTGTCTTTTGTGATAACAAGAACTCTATTTTTCTCATTATCAAAACCTTGCGAACTTAATATGAAAATCGCAAAGAGGAAAACAAGAGACAGAAAGTACTTTTTTAGCAACATCTGAAAAGGCTCCATTGGAGCAAAATTAAAATTAAAAATCTAATTGTAGCAAAAGAGATTATAAATGAACGTAAAAACATTCAACAAATTATATCACTTGTAAAATTATATCCTGCAAGGTCTTACCGACCTTGTAGGATTAAAGCTAAATGAATAAAGACCTTATTAGGTGTAGTACTGATAGACGTGATTTTTACTTTCATCTTTCAGTCCTACAAGGTTTTTGAAACCTTGCAGGACGATAATTTTATCGAATACAAGCTGCAAGGTCTTCCCAACTTTGTAGGATTAAAATCAAAGGAATAAATTTATTATCATATTCCAACAAGCATTTGCTTTATCAATCTCCCATTAAGCACAATATTTAACAATTCAACAAGCAATATTCTCTCAATTTGTGAGTACTTTTGCAAAAAATATCGGAAATGAAAAAAAACATTAAAAAAGAGATTGGTTCATTCATTTTTATTTTAATTGGAACATTCATAATGGCCGCTGGTTATGTGTTTTTTATTGCACCATACAAACTGGCTCCAGGTGGCGTTTATGGTATAGCCATCACCATTCACCATGCTACAAAAGGTCTATTTGAAATGTTTATGGACGGGCTACCTATTGGTATGACAGCACTGTCGATGGATATTCCGCTCTTTATATTGGCAATAGTGGTTTTGGGACCCAAATTTGGTCTGAAAACTTTTATTGGTTTCACAAGCTTAGCAGCTTTCACAGACCTAATTTCTTTCTGGTGGGGCGGTGATGCCTTGGTACAAAGCGACCCTCTTTTATCTTCAATTTTTGGCGGAGTTCTTATTGGATTGGGGCTTGGTCTGATTTTCAAATCAAAAGCTACCTCTGGCGGAACTGACATTATAGCCATGATTGTTACAAAATACACAAAATTACCCTTAGGTTCCACCGTGATAATAGTGGATTCAATCGTGGTTTTTGCAACACTGTTTGTATATCGCGATTGGACACTTCCACTCTATTCTTTGGTGGTAATTTTCATCACAGGAAAAGTTGTAGATATGGTAATTCAAGGTATAAGAACTGATAAAACAGTTTATATAATTAGTGATAAAAATGACGAAATTAGAGATCTTATAATCAACACCTTAGAGCGTGGGGGAACATTTATCCACGGTGAAGGAATGTTTAATGGAAGTCCTAAAAAAATGATATATACTATTGTTGACAGAAAACAATTACCCATACTAATTGACTATGTAAAAACAATCGATCCAAACGCATTTCTATCAGTTGTGGAGGCCACCGAAACATTAGGATTGGGCTTTAAATCAATTCATAATTCAAATTTTAGCGACTAATTGCAATTTTTTGTGTTATTTTGCAATAATAAAACATTTGAACTATGTCGATAATAGTAAAAGGAATTACAAAAAAATATGGCGAGCAGAAAGCTCTAAACAATGTAAGTTTTGAAGTAAGCAAAGGTGATGTGGTGGGTCTATTGGGTCCAAATGGTGCCGGAAAATCCACTATAATGAAAATCCTAACTTGCTTTTTGCCCCCAACAAGTGGCACAGCATTGGTAAATGGCTTTGATGTAATAGAAGAGTCCATTGAAGTTAGAAAACTGATAGGATATCTGCCCGAACACAACCCTCTTTACACCGAAATGTACATACCTGAATATCTGGAATATTCAGCCAAAATATATGGTTACAACAAAAATCTCAGCAAAAGAACCAAAGAGATAATACATATTACCGGTTTAGAAAAAGAGAGAAAGAAAAAAATTGGAGCACTATCCAAAGGCTATAGGCAAAGAGTTGGACTGGCTCAAGCTCTTTATCATGAACCTGAAATTTTAATTCTTGATGAACCAACTTCTGGGCTCGACCCCAATCAGATTGTAGAGATTAGAAACCTTATTAAAGAGGTGGGAAAAGAGAAAACAGTACTACTTTCTACCCATATAATGCAAGAAGTTGAAGCGATTTGCAATAAATCTATAATTATAAATAATGGAAATATTGTAGCATACAACGATACCAAAGACTTGAGAAAACTACACACTGCCAGCGAAGATATTTTGGTGGAGTTTGGCGAAAGCATCGAATTAAAACAAGTTCTAAGCATCAAAGGGGTTGTAAATGCAAGCACCGAAGGTGGAAACAAATTCCGCATTCAAACAGAAAAAGGAAAAGATATTAGAAGCAATATTTTCCAATGGGCTGTTGACAATAAAAAAACCATACTATCTCTTCAAGTGGAACAACATCGCCTGGAAGAGGTGTTCCAAAAACTTACTCAAAAATAGTAGAGTTCAGTTTTTTAAACTCAATTTTTATGGACAAAAAAACAAAAGATATAAGGGATTTGTCCTTAGATGAAATTAATCATTTCATAACTCAGCAGGGCGAAAAAGCCTTTAGGGCAAAGCAAATCGACCAGTGGTTGTGGAAAAATGGAGCAAGAGAGTGGAACGATATGAAGAACATTCCAAATAACTTATTGGAAAAACTTTCAGAAAACTTTCACTTCAAAAGCTTGAGTACGCTCACCCACATAGTTTCCACCGATGGAACAACAAAGTTTCTTTTTGAAACCCACGACAAAAAACATATCGAAGGAGTATTGATTTTCTCCCGAGATAGAGTTACAGCCTGCATTTCAACACAAATTGGCTGTGCCTTAAATTGCGGATTCTGTGCCACAGGAAAACTCGGTCTTTATAGGGACCTAAGTGCTGGCGAAATTTTCGATCAGATAATTCTGATGAACGAACACCTAATTAGCATCAGCAAACGAGCCATCACAAACATTGTGGTTATGGGTATGGGCGAAGCTTTCTTGAATTTTGAAAACAGCATGAAAGCTTTGGAAAAAATCACTTTGCCCAAATATCTGGGTATGTCGCCACGACGCATCACAGTTTCCACCGCAGGTGTGGCAGACGGAATTAGAAAATTTGCCGACCTAAATAGCGGGATGCATCTGGCACTGTCGTTGCACACCGCCGACGAAACATTGAGAAGAGAAATAATGCCCGTTACAAAGTCAAATCCTTTCAACGAGATTATTGATGCTCTAAAATATTTTCATCAAAAAACTGGCGAAAGAATTACCATGGAATATCTGCTTCTGAAGGATGTAAACGACAGTTTGGAGCAGGCTAAAGCTTTGGCAGAATTTTGCAAAAATTTCCCTGTAAAAATAAATATCATAAATTACAACTCAACAGACGAAGCCGATTTTAAAGCCAGTAGCGAGGAACAAAAAAACAGATTTGTGAAGTTCTTAGAATCAAAAAATATTATTGTAAACATTAGAGCTAGCAAGGGCGACGATATTGCAGCTGCATGCGGACAATTGGCTCTGAAAAATAAAAAATAGTGATATGGAGAAAAACCTTAAAATTTCAGGATATATTGTAGATGTTGTAGCCGAAAGAATTTTCAAAGGGAGTTTGATTATTTCTCACGGAAAAATTGAAAACATAATAGAAGACGATAATATTGACTGCCAACAATACATTATCCCCGGTTTTATAGACTCTCATGTCCACATTGAAAGCTCCATGCTCACTCCAGCAAATTTTGCCCACGAAGCCATTAAACATGGCACCATTGCCTGCGTTGCCGACCCTCACGAAATTGGCAATGTGCTTGGTATAGAGGGTGTTGAGTTTATGATAAAAAATGGAGAGCAAAGTCCAATGAAATTCTTTTTTGGAGCTCCATCATGCGTTCCCGCAACCGAATTTGAAACCTCTGGTGCAAAGATTGATGCCACCGATATTGAAAAACTTTTCAAAGAGGGTAAGGTGCATTATTTAGCCGAAATGATGAATTATCCCGGAGTTATAAATAATGACCCTGAGGTGATGAGAAAAATTGAAATTGCACATAAGTATAATAAAAAGATAGATGGACACGCCCCTGCTATCACAGGTGATGATTTGAAAAAATATGCCCAAAGTGGAATCACCACCGACCACGAATGTATGAGCTACCAAGAGGCTGTGGAAAAAATAGGTTTGGGAATGAAAATTCAAATTAGAGAAGGAAGTGCTGCCAAAAACTTCGACGACCTTATAAAACTTGGCAAAACTCACCCTCAAAAAACCATGCTCTGTTCCGACGACAAACATCCCGACGACCTGATAAAAGGTCATATAAACTTACTCTACAAAAGAGCTATTGATGTTGGAATTTCGCCCATGGAGGCACTCAAAATATGCTCTTTAAACCCCATAAAACACTACGGACTTGATGTGGGACTTTTGCAAAAAGGCGATAGTGCCGATTTCCTTTTGGTGAACAATCTTGAAGAGCTTTCCATAAATGAAGTTTATATTGATGGTGAAAAAGTATTTGAAAAAGGAAATGTCTTGTGGAGCGTTCCACCGCTTGAAGAAATGCCCAACAACTTTCAAGCTAAAAAGCTTAATGTTGACGACCTTAAAGTGGAAGCAAAATCTGAAAATATCCGAATTATCGAAATTGAAGATGGACAGCTTTATACAAAAAATATAATTGCTAAAGCCAAGATTGAAGATGGTTATGCCATTTCCGACACCGATGAAGATATTCTTAAAATTGTGGTATTAAATAGATATAAGCCCTCAGAACCACAAATTGCATTTATTAAAAATTTTGGTCTAAAAAAGGGAGCCATAGCGTCTAGCATAGCCCACGACAGTCATAATATAATTAGCGTTGGGGTTGATGATATTGATATTGTAAACTCTATAAACTCAATCATTGAAGCAAAAGGTGGAATCTCGGTTTCAAGCTCCAATGGTACCGAAATTCTTCCGCTTCCAATTGCTGGTTTAATGTCCAATTTAGATGCCAAAACTGTTGCTCAAAAATATGAAGAGCTGGATAAATTAGCCAAGCAATTAGGTACAAAATTAAGTGCACCTTTTATGACCTTGGCTTTTATGTCGCTTTTGGTTATACCCGAAATTAAGCTTGGAGATAAGGGTTTATTCGATTGTATTAACTTTTCATTTATCGAGCTATTCGCCTGAATACCAACAACCTAAATCAAGTTAGGTCTTTTAAGTCTGCAAAAACATCAAGAAGTCATTCTTTTTGACTACTTTTACATCGTTATTTGAAAAACAGATTAGAAACTAAAACTAGTAAAATGTCACTCAGGCAAAAAACACATGACCTTAAAAAGCGAATGCAAGTAGCTTTGCAAGGTGGAGGTTCCAAGGCTGTTGAAAAGCAAAAAGCCACTGGGAAACTAACAGCACGTGAGCGAATTGTTTCAATTTTAGACCCAGACTCTTTCCACGAATATGACATCTTTGTTCAGCACGCAGGGAAAGATTTCGACATGGACAAAAAGTATCTTCCTGGCGACGGTGTCGTTACAGGAACTGGCACAATAAATGGGTATCCCGTTTGTATATATGCTCAGGACTTTACCGTTGCTGGTGGATCTCTTGGATATATGCATGCTAAGAAAATTTGTAAAATTATGGATCATGCCATGAAGTTGAAAGTTCCAATTATTGGAATTAACGACTCTGGTGGTGCTCGTATTCAAGAGGGTGTTAATGCATTGGCAGGATATGGAGACATATTCTATCGCAACACGCAAGCATCGGGCGTTATCCCTCAAATATCAGTAATTCTTGGACCTTGTGCTGGAGGTGCTGTTTACTCTCCTGCACTAACAGACTTCGTTTTCGTTGTTGACAAAATTTCGAAAATGTTTATTACTGGACCAGAAGTTATTAAAACTGTACTTGGAGAAGAAATTAATCAAGAAGAACTTGGCGGAGCTCGCGTTCATGCCGAGATTTCTGGAAATGCTCACTTCTTTGCCGAAAGCGAAGCAGAATGTTTTGAGCAAATTAAAAGCTTGGTATCCTATGTTCCATGGAACAATGCCAAAACTGCAGAATCATTCCCTCCAAAGTCTCCAAAATCTAGAGAATATAGAATTTCATCAATAATACCCACAGACCCATCAATACCATACGATGTTAGAGATATAATTAGATCTATTGCCGATGGCTCTGAGTTTTTGGAAGTTTCTGAACTATTTGCCAAAAACATAGTTGTTGGTTTTGCAAGAATAAATGGCGATACAGTGGGATTTGTTGCCAACCAACCTCTATATATGGCTGGTGTTTTAGATTGCGACTCGTCAGACAAAGCTGCAAGATTTGTTAGATATTGCGACAGCTTTAATATTCCCATGGTTACATTAGTTGACCTTCCGGGATATTTACCAGGTGTTGACCAAGAGCATGCTGGCGTAATTCGTCATGGAGCTAAATTATTATATGCTTTCTCGGAAGCTACAGTTCCAAAAATCACAATTACACTTCGCAAAGCTTACGGTGGTGGATATATTGCAATGTGTTCGCATCACCTAAAAGCTGATTTTGTTTTTGCATGGCCAACGGCAGAAATAGCAGTTATGGGACCCGAAGGAGCAGCAAATATTATTTTCAGAAATGAGATAATGAATGCCGAAAATCCTGAGGAAATGAGACAAGAAAAAATTCAAGAATACAAAGAGAAGTTTGCAAACCCATACGTAGCAGCAGCATACGGATATGTTGACGCAGTTATTCAACCAAACGAAACTCGCGACTATATTATCCACGCCCTGAAAGTTGGGAAAAACAAACAAGAGAAAGGACCCGATAAAAAACACGGAATTCCTCCTTTCTAAAAATTAATTTTTCTTAAGTCTTTAATTTTAATTTGAAATTATGTCAGAAACAAAAAAAGTATATAGAAAAGTATATATCACAGTAGATGAGGGTTTTATATACCCATTTATCCCCGGAACAGTTTTAGATATCCATGTGAAAAAAGGTGATAAAATTGAAATTGGTGATAAATTATACGTTCTAGAAGCTATGAAAATGAAGAACGAAGTTTTATCTCCAGTGGAAGGAACTGTGAAAAATATTAACGTAAAAGTGGGACAGAGAGTTAGCAAAAACGAAGTAATTTTAGAAATTGGCTAAGATTTTTTGTTAAATACTTACACTTTTGAAATATTATAAGCATAATAGCGTACATTTGTTATGTAATTCGCTTATATGCCAAAAATACTAAGAATAATAAACCGATTTAACTTAGGTGGACCTATCTATAATGCCGCCTATTTGAGTAAATACTTAAACTCGGATTTTGAAACTCTACTTATCGGTGGAGCAAAAGATAAAACCGAAGCAAACTCTGAATATATCGTCAATAATCTTGGAATAAAACCCATCATTATTGACGATATGAAAAGAGAGATAAATATCGCAAAAGATTATAAAGCCTTTAATAAGCTTGATAAAATAATCAAAGATTACAAACCTGATATTGTTCACACACAC
The DNA here is from genome assembly GCA_012522535.1 of Bacteroidales bacterium. Lineage (GTDB taxonomy): Bacteria > Bacteroidota > Bacteroidia > Bacteroidales > WCHB1-69 > JAAYKF01. The sequence goes on along the minus strand of JAAYKF010000038.1, from coordinate 17,777 downwards.
GCCTCTAAAGCTGGAGCCCTTGGCAGATATGCCGCTTACAAAAACAAAGTTCCTGTTATAATACACACATTTCACGGACACGTATTTGATGCATACTTTAGCTCTGTACAGTCAAATTTCTATAAGCATCTTGAACGTAAACTTGCCAATATTTCCACTAGAATAATAGCCATTAGTGAGGAGCAAAAAAAGGACTTGGCACATAAGTATAATATATGTGAAGAGAAAAAAATTGAACTCATTAAACTTGGATTTGATTTAGAGAGATTTAATCAAAATATTGAAGAAAAAAGAACTCAATTTAGAGATAAATATCTCATTGATGACGACGAGGTAGCCATCGCCATAACGGGCAGATTGGTACCCATAAAGAATCATAAAATGTTCCTTGAAGCTGTGGCACAAGTCTTGAACAAAACTTCGAAAAAGATTAGAATATTTATTGTTGGAGACGGCGAATCGAGGAAAGAGATAGAAGATAAAGCAAAAGAGCTTGAACTCGATTTTGTTGATTTCACTCTCGAACAACGCAAAGCCACTATCAGCTTTACCTCTTGGCTAAAAGATGTAGATGTAGTAAATGCAGGTGTTGAAATAGTTGCACTAACATCTTTAAACGAAGGAACACCAGTGAGTTTAATCGAAGCTCAGGCATCGGGGAAACCCATTGCTACAACTGATGTTGGTGGAATTTCGAATATTGTAATACCCGGAAAATCGGCTCTACTTTCACCATCAGATGATGCTGATGCCTTTGCAAACAATCTTTTAAAGCTTGTTGAAGACAAGGCATTAAGAGATGAAATGTCGGGGAAAGCCAAAGATTTTGTAATGGAACATTTTCATTATAGCAGATTGGTAAACGATATGAGCGAACTCTACTACCGACTTTTAGAAGAGGTGAAATCTAAAAAAGCATAAGGTTTTATTTGCATCCTTTGCAAGATGAACATTCGTGCGGTCCGAAAATATCTTCAGGCAGTTCATCTGGATTTGAAACCATGGGAAGACCTTCACTAGCCCACGACATAATTCCGCCAGAAAGAATGAAAACCTTCTTGTTTTGATGTACGTTCAAAAGCTCAAAAGCTTTCTCGCTATGTTGACTCATAATAGAAACCAAAACAATTGTTTTATCCAAGGGTATCCTTTTATAATCTTTGTGAAATGTTGAAAATGGAAAGTTGAATAAGTTTGTCAAATCCATATGTTTATCCTGAAATTCGTAATCTTCACGCAAATCGATAAACAGAGTTGTTTTACTATCTAACTTAAAAGCTTCTTCTGCCGAAATTTCCCATTTAGAATAATTCTTAATCATATTATTTACTCCTCAAAATTTAAACTGATATTCTCTTCTTTAATATTGGACAACCAAGCTTCAAGCAGCATTTGTCCAGCTTTGTATGGACTTATTTTATTTTCCAAAAGTTCTTTTCGCAGCTCTTCCAAAAGCGACTTCATAGGCTGTGGCGTATAAAACAATTGGTTTATGTATCTATTTACGAAATCATCAAGAATATAAACCATTTGCTTGTTCCTGTTATTTTCAAAGTATGAGTTATCTTTTGTAAGTTTTACATACTCATTTATGATTTCCCAAATATTTTCCATTCCCTCGTGGTAGAGTGCCGAACAGGTTTCAGCATATGGCTTCCAGCCCGATGATGTTGGTGGAAACAGCCTCATAGCAGATGTATATTGACTTTTTGCTCTTATGGCATTTTGCACATTATCGCCATCAGCTTTGTTTATGACCAACAAATCAGCCATTTCCATAATTCCTCTTTTTATTCCCTGAAGCTCGTCGCCAGCACCTGCAAGCATGAGCAACAAAAAGAAGTCAACCATTGAGTGTACCGAAATTTCGGATTGACCAACACCTACAGTTTCCACTATTATCCAGTCGAAACCAGCGGCTTCGCAAATTATAATCGATTCGCGAGTTTTTCGGGCTACACCGCCCAATGAACCTGCCGAGGGTGAAGGACGGATAAAAGCATTGGGGTCAACCGATAGGGCTTCCATTCGGGTTTTGTCGCCCAAAATACTTCCTTTAGTTCTTTCGCTACTGGGGTCAATGGCTAAAACTGCTAGTTTGTGCCCTTTTGATGTTACCAATTTTCCGAAAGACTCAACAAAGGTACTCTTTCCTGCTCCCGGAACACCCGTAATTCCCAATCGGACTGAATTTCCAGAATAGGGCATACAGGCATCAATTATCTCCTGTGCCAAAGCGTAATGCTCTGGCAGTGAGCTTTCGATAAGCGTTATTGCCATACTCATAATTACCCTGTCGCCAGCGAGGATGCCATCAATATATTCTTGCTTACTTAACTGCTTACGAGCACGCTTCTTAAAAGCTGGATTTAAAGATGGTGGCTGTGCAATTCCCTCTTGCACATTCAGTGCCGATTTATGTTCTTTATTCTCTTTCATAGCCTATTCAAACTCCATAATTAATTTGTCAACATCAATTTCCTCCTCAATGTCCCAACCCCCCTTTATTTCAATCTTTTTATCAAACCTAAACTTCAATTCTGCCTGCTTTCGCTCTCTAAAGTTTCCTGTATCCCATTTATTATTTCCATTACTATCAATGAAAAATTCAAGGGTATATGTTCCAGTTTTCAAATTGAGGTAGTCAATGCTTATTGATGAATTTATATTATTGATTTGTTGAGCATTAGACTTATCGTCCAATAGCTTTACAATTACACTTTCCCCTTTTGTATATTCCAATTTAGCCTTAAAACTTCCATAATCATTTTCGCCTTTGCTAACAAATTTGGTAATAATAGAATCGTTGGTGGCATTGCTAGCTGACCAAAAAACTGAATCAGGAATAATTATTTCATAATTTGTTTTAGGTTCTAAATCTATATCTAAAATCAGTACTTTGTTGAGGCTATCCTTAAAATTATATTTCACAAAAACAGTATCTACATTTTCCTTGACAAGCATAAACTCGTCCAAATCAACTCTGCCAATGGGACTTGCGGAGGACAAACTGGGCTTTTCGTACAATTCGCCAAGATTGGAAAAACTAAGATTGAGCAAATTGGTCTCTTTGCTCCCTCGCCTCATTCCTCTGCCCATGGCTGACATTTGTTGGGTTACAATCTTCAAAGTATCTACAAAATCCATATCCACAATTTTCAGCATAAGAGTGTCGATGCTGGTTTTTTTGTCATAAAAATGTACTGTATCGGCAGTGGCATTTAATTCAACACTAAATCTTTCAATGGTTTTTGGGTCTTCAAAAAACTCAAACTTTGGATTTTCAAGTGGATTTTTAAAAATCAGAATGTGCTCCCCCTTTGCAGGTGCATATGATCTAACCAATGATTGAACTGTATCGGCATGCACAAACATTCGATATGTTTTAGGTTTAAAATCTTCTAATTCATCTTCAAAAAAGACCTCTATTTTTTCATTAGCGAAAGCAAATGGCTCATTAATCATATCAAAAAGAAGATTATTATTTTTGTCTTGCAGAGCATATAAGTAGTATGATGATTTTGCTAAATATTTAAAATTAAACTCACCCTTGTCGTTGGTTTTTGTAACATAAAGAGGTTTTTGAGTGCTTGGCAAGGTGTCGTTGCCATCGGCATAAAGCATCACAAAGGCATTTTTCTCTGGCTCTAAATTTTCGGCATTTATCAATTTCCCTTTATACATTGCCGAATCTAAATTTTCCCCAGTGGAAAAAACATATTGCAACATAGGAATTTTGTTTCCTTCGGTTATATCACGAATGCAATCGGAAAATATAATTGAATAAGTTGTATTTGACTTTAGGTTATCTTCAATTTCAACTATAAGCTTTTTACCTTTGATTTTAAACTCTGGTTTGGATTTTAGTGGTGGCGAAATAAGCACATTATCGTTGGGATTGTCCAAACTAAAATATTCATCAAACTGTAGGGTGAAAGCTTTCTCCTTGAACTTCAGAGTTTCGTTTTCTGGCACCGAAGTCAAAAGTTTGGGAGGTGTAACATCTCTTTCGCCACCAGTTGGGGCTAAAATTTGAGCACACGAAGCCACAAAAAAAGCCACGAAAAGCAAAAAGATTTTTGATAAAGCTTTCATACTGCAAATTTAATGGAAATAATGGTAATGAAGTCTTATTGGAACAATTATTTATGTACACAAAACATATAAATCATCTCGGCGGTTCAAACAGAGAATGGGCAAATTTTGGTCATTGGCTAAAATCTCCAATTCGGGAACGCCATAAATATAATCGAATAAGTTTTTATATTTGGTTGTCATAATCAATATTAAGCCTGCATTATTGTCGTGTGCAAGTTGTATGGCTTTTTCATCTATGGAAAACTCTTTGTCAAAATCCAAAGTTTCGTGAATATATTCAACTTCCAAATTTGAGTATAATCTAATTAGAAAATTGAAATTATGTTTTATTCTATTTCTTAAATATTCATCGCTATAATTATAGGTCAAAACCTTTATATTGGATTTATAAAATCTATAAAAATATCCAGCCCAAAGCACTTTTTCTTTGGTTTGTTGATGTGAGTCTATAGGCAAAAAAATGTTTTTATAATCGGTTTGCACTCCCCCTTTTCTGCCACAAACTAAACTGGGGACACGCAATTTGAGTATTAATTTCAAAACTTTTTTATGCCAAAAAACATATTCATTTTTTATTTTTGACGCTGCCAAAACCAAAGCCGCAGTTTCGCTTTCGTTGATAAATTTTATGAAACTCTTATCCCCTATTTTTTTAAAAGTTTGCTCCTTAATTTCAATATCTGGATTTATGGAAATTAGATGATTTTTAATTTCGTCCATATTCTCCAATAGCTTTGTTCTCACCAATATTAAACTTGCCTCAAAAACACCTGCCAAAGCCAGACCATGCTCTGCTGCAGCAATTCCAAACTGGGTATTATCCACCAGAGCTACAATATTTACATTCTTTTTTCTTTCAAAATTAATCATGCAAACCTTTCACTTTTGAAACAATTGCCTTATACTCTTTTAAATAAAATGGCTCCGAATATGCAAGATCGGCAAAATTCTTGTTTTGGAACTCATATTCAGCAAGTTTAGGCATATATTTTGATGATAATTTTACGTCATAAAAGACAAATCTATCGTCATTTTCTACAAATTGCAAACATTTTTCAGCCCCTGAACCCCCTATTACAACTTTAGAATAATCTTTATAAATATCAAACGTCTTCTCATCAACTATCATGGCTTCGGCTTGGCTATTAAAGTTTAAATTTATGTCGAAAGTGGCAACATAAACTTCCATTCTTCGAGCATCTAAAAGAGGTAGAATCGCCAAATTGTCAGTTTCAAAATCAATTTGCTCTTTCAATGCATTTGCCAATATTTGCAAGCTCGACAAACAAATCAGAGGAATATCGTGGGCATAGCAAATTGCCTTAGCTGTTGACATTCCAATTCTTAAACCAGTGTATGAGCCTGGACCATAGCTAACTGCAAGTGCTTTTAAGTCTTTGTACGAAATATTTGAAGTTTTCAAAATCTCTTCAATAAATAAATTCAACTCTTTGCTATGCGAGTTAAGCTCCTGACTTTCAATAAGTTTTATTAATTTGCCATTTTCAGAAAGTGCCACCGAACAAGTCTCAGCCGAAGTCTCAATATTTAGTATATATGACATATTAGTTTGGTAATAGGTTAAAATTCCAATTTTTCAATGTGTAAATTTACATAAGATTTTTGGTTTAATGAATTTATACCAATTGTAATAATAAAATAGTTTGGACTATTTTATTATTTTACAATGGTAAATGCCGATGGTTTAAATATATAGTCCAATTGAGTCCTGGTATCTATCGTAAAGAATTGTACTATAATATTTTTCCAATCGGTAGTTTTCCTGAATTTCGCTAGATAAGTAGCCCTAAAACTGCATTTCTGTAACTATTTGACACACAATGACGTATAAGTAATTTCAAAGAAAATCGAATGACAAAAAATTTACTATTTGCTGTTTTTCTGTTTATTTCATGCACGCTTTTTTCGCAAGCTGATTGGAAGAAACACAAAATTTCTTGTCCTGTTTGTGAGCAAAACAACAAATTGTTTTTTCCTTCTACTGTAAATGCTGCCTTTGGTAAAGAGTCTCATTATCAATATGTTATATTTCCTTATAATGATTATAGGTCTGTTTTTTCTTGTAAAAATTGTAGATTTTCTGTCTTGATGGAAGACTTTATAAAAATGGACTCCGTTGTGGTTGAAAAACTTAAAAAGATAAATTATGCTGGTTATGGTGTTGGTAAATACAGAAATTACAGTCAAATAAATATAACTGAGCGTCTAATGATGGCTGAATTGACCTATAAAGAGCTCAACAAAGACCAAGAATTTTGGTGTATGTTTTACCGAATTTGTGGTTTTCATTTTATGAAAGAGGGCTATGAATTTGATGCAAGGGAGTACTATCAAAAGGCTTTAAACATAGCCATAGAGCTACTCCACAATAGGTTTTATGGCGAGGGCAGAGAAAAGGAATTTATGTTTATAATGGGTGCAATGTACAATCAGCTTGACGAAGCCGATTCGGCATATAAATATATCCGCGAAGCTAATTTACGGAATTATGCTGGTAATAGTAGTATTGATGAAAATCCAGCTTCGAAAGAGAGGTTTTTAACCCATATTTTGGGTCAGTTTTCGGCACACCTCAGAAAACAAAAGGTTGAAAGAATGAAAAATAAATAATACCGATTGTAAAATATAATAGAAGTTTATTCCTTTCGTTTTAAACCTACAAGGTCGGGAAGACATTGTAGCTTATGTTCGATATATCTTTAAACTTAAGTTCAATTAAGCTAATTGGTCGTGAACCAAGGCTGCTGCACCTATAACAGCTACATCTTCCAAAGTGGAAATTTCAATTTTTGTATGCTCTATAACTCTTTTTAGAGAAAATTTTTGAAGATTATCTTTCAGTGATTTCTCAAAAAACTTATACGATTTTGCGATGGAGCCTCCAATTATTATAGCTTCTGGATTTAACACCAAAATAATAGTTTTGAACAAGTCTGACAAAATTTCTCCATACTCTTCAAATATCTTCAAAGCATCTATATCACCATTTTGTGCCTTTTGGGCAATTTCAAGTCCTGAAAATCCATGTATCTCTTGGAAAAATCTGCTTCCGCAATAGAAATCGAAATTTTGGTCTCTATATGGCATAACGCTAAATTCTCCAGCCATAAATTTTCCGTTATACAATTTGTCATCAATTACAATTCCGCCACCAACGCCCGTTCCAAGGGTTACACCAACTATATTTTTGTAACTTTTCCCTTTGCCAAAAATCTTCTCTCCCATGACAAAACAATTCGCATCGTTGGAGACTCTTGTGGTAACTTTAAAGCGATTTTCTATGGCTTCTGCCAGATGCACCTCTTTCCACGCTGGAATATTTGAAACGTCAAATACTATTCCTTTTTCGCCATCAATCAGTCCGGGAGAGCCTAAGCCAATTCCCACTATGTTTTCGTCAAAAAGAGCTTCTATTCCTGAAATAATATCATCAATTATCTCTTTTTCAGAGCATTGTGCATTGGTTGCTACTGCTTTTCGCTCCACGATTTCGCCATTGCGGATTTTCCCAAAATTGATATTTGTTCCGCCTATGTCAACTCCAATAATTGTTTTATTTTCCATAGTTTTTATATTAATCTTCTATTTGTCCTTCGGTGGATTTCTCTAAGGACCTTGCATGTGTCAAGAACTCTTCCACTGTCATCTCTTTTAAGAAAATTAGCCCGTGGCAAGACCTTAATTTTGGATTTTCATTTTGGTAAAAGTAATCTTTTCCTAACAAATATTGCACTGAAACCATCTGTTCATCCCAAATTTTTTGCGAAAGGTAGCTAAATTTCCCATCCATTTCGTAGCTTGGGAAGGATGCATCTACCTGACTGGCGTACGAATTTGAGAAAATCTGATCCATTGAAGTGATTTCGTTCAGCGAAACAGGAATAATTATATTTGCCTCTTCGATATCAAAGCGGTACCAAACATTTCTGTAGCCCCAAATTCTGATATCCGACAAATCTTTTTCTTCGCTCCACATTCTCAGCCCCTCGGCTATTGCCTGAAGCACCTTGTAGTGCGTATCTGGACCACTACCTTCAGGGTCGAAGGCTAAGCTTATAACATTGGGGTTTATTCGTTTGAACTGCTCTAAAATTGGCAACACATCACGCTTTTTCTCTGGTTGTTCGGTGAAGATATCACCTTTGTAGAAACCCAGTCGGAGGTGTTCCACATTGGTTCCGGGTATTCCAAAATGTGCCCAAACCAAATCCTCTTCAAACTCGCGAATCATACCTTTGAGTTTTTGAATTTGAGGTGGATTTTTCTCTCCATCGAAACTATTTTTCAGCAGTTCGATGACAGAATCTATGGTGTTGAGAAGCTCCTTGCTATTGGTAATTTCATAAACTTCAATCAACGACCTAACAAGTCTATGGCAAGTTCCACGCAGAACTTCCGTGTCGTTTTTAGCCACAATACTTCTAATGTAGTGATACACATCTTTGTCCCGTTTCAACTTATATCCTTCATCAAAAAAGTTGGAATACTTTATCATTTGGATTTTATCAATTGCGATGAAATTTTTGGTCTCTTCCAAAAGATTTATAACAAATTTATTGGTTACGGCATTGAAACCAGAGGTTAGAACCGAAAAATGAAATTTGTTACTTGGCTCACTTAAATGTTGCGAAATATAGGGAAAAATGCCCAGCATAATATCGTCGTGATGCGGTCCAGTGTGCAAGAAAACTTGGTCTTTTTCCATCTTCATTCCACGTTCAATTTTCTCATTCACACGACTCATTATTGATGGAATTGTATTTTTATCCAAATTCGGGATATGCCTACAATAGGGGTCTTGCCTAAGCTCATCAACCGAAATTTTATTCCCATATTTGTTTATACCTTCACAAAATTCCACCACCGATTTCTCTGTTTTTTTAATATCCCATTCACTATCGAAATAGTATTTTTGTAATGAATCGTGTAGCCTCATGGCAGCACCTTCGGTGAGATAGAAACGGCTATTTGGCAATTTTGCCAACACGCTTGCTGGGTAGAAATTTGTCTGTTCAGTCTCCAACGACTCTTTTACAATTTGTGCTTTTGCCTCGCCTGCTGCCATAATAATGGCCACAGCATCAGGATTGTAAGTAATTGTTTGCAAGCCTATTGTGATAATTTTTCTCTTTCTCGAAACTTCAATTCCACCCAAGTCGCCTGCTGCAACAGCTTGCGTTTCGAAGTTTGTACTTGTAAGTCTGGTGGTGGAAAATTCATCAGCACCACGCATATTGAATGCAATATGTCCGTCAGGTCCTATTCCGCCCAAGAAGTAACCTATACCACCTTTCTCGCGGATGGCGTCTTCAAACTTACTACACCACTCGTCAATCATAAAAATCGCATCACGTTGCAAACACTCCAAACGGCTATTACAACTGCGATGACGCAATGACAAGTCAACATCTAAATCGGGAAAAACCTCTGTGAAATGCTTTCCGTTAGGAAGCGGAATTGTATCGGAATTCATCAACAATGCACGCTTGGTATCGAAGCCAAAACCACCAATATACATCTCCATCACATAGTGATAAAAACTGTTGTGCTGTGCCGAACTGATGGGATAAAACTCATCAATTTGCACAAACTGCAAGCCTGATAAATCGGGTTTTCGACTGGTGTCCAAATGATAGCGATCTAATATTTTCATGGTCTTTTTATCACCCCAATTGTCCAAAAACAGATTGGTCCACTTGATGAAATATTCAGGAGTTTTACCCGTGGGCAGACTTATAACGCCTTCGGGGTTTTCTAAAACCCACTCCAAAAAATTCATAGAATTTAGAAGTCCGAGCTTAGGAAAGTTGTTTACGATAATGTAGGGAATTTTTGTGCTAAACAAATCTATACCAGATTCGTCTATAAATGCCTGCTCAACATTGGAAAATTTATATTTCATGATAATAGCTTAAAACGTTTTAGTTCACAAAAATACATAAATATTGTATCGACATTTTATATTTCAACTTGTTTAACCTTTCTAAAGCATTTGCCAAATAAGAGTGTTAAATAACTACACCAAAATTAACTCTTTTTGTATTAATGGATTTTGTATATTTGGGGAAAAATTAGAAGAAGGGGAACGATGCCATTCGTAAAGATTTATATACATTTTGTTTGGACAACAAAAAACAGGTATCCATTTTTGAACACAAAGGAGCTAAGGCTAAAGGTGTGGAATCATATTAGAGAAAATGCCAAGGAAAAAGGGATATTTGTCGATTTTGTTAGCGGATACTCCGACCATTGCCACTGCTTAGTCTCGTTAAATAGAGACCAAACCATTCAAAAATTGATGCAGTTAATAAAAGGTGAGTCATCATATTGGATAAATAAAAACCATTTAACAAAAGAGAAGTTTCAATGGCAAGAGGAATATTATGCAGTTTCGGTTTCAGAATCCGCATTGTACAATGTGAGGGAATATATCAAAAATCAAGAGGAGCATCATAAGAAAAAAACATTTGAAAATGAGTGCGACGAATTTCCACTGGCTGAAGCCAATGGAAATTCATAAGCCAATGAAAATTTATGAACCAATTAAAAATCTGAAAACTCAAAACATGCCAAAATATGAATTAGAACGAATATGAATTAGAATGTGGTTTTAACCCATTCTAATTCATATTCAAATAAAAACACTTAACTTTGTATGAAATTGCATTTTTATGAAAAAGATAAAATTTACCATACCCATTGATGATATTCCTCAGGTGATAAATCCCATAGGTTTTTGCATTGCCTCCAATCGCATCACCGTTGATGGCGAAAAGGTGGGCTTTATGTACCGCGAAGAGCCTTACGACGAAGAGGATAGCGGCTGGCGTTTTTTGGCCGGCGACGAAACCGAAGAGTACTTAGACGACCCATTTAATGGCAAAATTTTTGACGTGAATATTATTGCCCATTTCGATCAGGCTATAATTCCACATTTGAGTTTGCCCATAGGCAAGGAATTGGAGCGTCAGGGAGATAATTTTGTTGAATTAACTGATTAAACTATTTGAAAATGAAATATGTAGGAGCACATGTAAGCGCATCAGGCGGAGTAGAAAATGCTGTAAAAAATGCCGTGGAAATTGGAGCAAAAGCTTTTGCCTTATTTACTAAAAATCAACGTCAGTGGGCGGCAGCACCACTTTCACCAAAAAGCATTAAAAGCTTTAGAGAGCTTTGCGAGAAGCACGATTTTCAGCCATTCCAAATTTTACCACATAATAGCTATTTACAAAACTTGGGACATCCCGAAAAGGAGAATTTGGAAAAATCGAGAGATGCTTTTATAGATGAACTTCAAAGATGTGAGCAATTAGGCTTGGACAGACTTAACTTTCATCCCGGAAGCCACCTCAACAAAATCTCCGAAGAGGAGTGCCTAAACACCATTGCCGAATCCATAAATATAGCCTTAGACAAAACCAATGGCGTAATAGCTGTCATTGAGAATACCGCGGGTCAAGGCACAAACGTGGGCCTTAAATTTGAGCCAATTGCACATATTATAGAAAGGGTGGAAGACAAATCAAGGGTGGGCGTTTGCATCGACACTTGCCACAGCTATTCTGCCGGTTACGACCTTGCCCACAAAGAGGGCTTCGAAAAAACCTTCAAGCATTTTGATGATGTTATTGGCTTCAAATATCTAAAAGGGATGCACCTCAACGACTCCAAAAAAGAACTTGGCAGCAGAGTGGATAGGCATGACAATATTGGCATGGGCACCATTGGCGAAGAGGTTTTTAGGCTAATTATGAACGACCCTCGTTTTGACAACATTCCAATGGTTTTGGAAACTCCCAACGAAGAGCTGTGGAAACAAGAAATTGAACTTTTATATTCATTTATTCAATAAACTAAATGAGCAATCTTTTGGATTTTACATTCCTAAAAAACAAAAATTTATTTCACAAAATAGTGGTCTTTGTGTTGCTCTTTTTCTTTTTGAGCATAATAATGCCCACAGCCATAGTACTGATTTTATCGGCTATTTCTGGTGTTGGTTTGGAGGATTTTTATAATGTAGAAAGTGAAAGTTTCAATATCAATTTGGTGAAAATATCACAGGTTTTCACTCAAGTTTTGGTCTTTGCTTTGGGAGGAATAATTTTTGTTAGGCTAATTACAAAAAATGCGGGTAATTACCTGAAAATCAATCACAAACCAAAGTTTAGTTTACTTATTATTTCTGCTTTAGCAATTATTTTAGCTATCCCTTTCACAAGCAATATTGTGGAATGGAACATGTCATTGACATTCCCCGAATCGCTGTCAGAACTAGAAAATGCTTTGTTGGCCAGCAGTGAGAGTAGCAATAGAATAATGGAAGAAATTGTTTTTGCCGATAATTTTGGAACTCTAACTCTCAATCTTCTTATAATCGCCTTAATACCAGCCATTTGCGAAGAATTACTGTTTCGCGGTGCATTGCAAAGCACTTTGCAAAAACATATAAAAAGCGTACATCTTAGTGTTTTTATTGCAGCATTTATTTTCAGTGCTGCCCATTTCGATTTTTTTGCTTTTGTTCCACGAGTGATTTTAGGAATGATTTTGGGATATATTTTTGCTTATAGCAAGTCGCTATGGGCTTCCATTGCTGCACATTTCACCAATAATGCCATAAGTGTTTTTGTAGCTTATTTCTATTTTTCAGGACAAACAGATATAAAATATGAGGATTTTGGTAGCACAGGAAATATATTTGTAAATATCATTCTTTTTGCTCTATCTTTGGTAACAATTTGGCTTATTTATAAATATTTTGGACATAAAAAAGAGGCTTATGAAGAGGCTTAAAATCATTTTTGTTTTATCTCTTTTCATATTTACAAAACTTCTTGTAGCTCAAGATTCAGCTGGTAAAATAGAACTAAAAAATGGAAAATTCTTCCAAGATTCTGTTCCGTTCTACCCCATGGTTTTGAACTATCAAATGGATATTTGCACCGATGATGGAAAAAGCTTCTGGCTCTCGCCGCATCACGGATACAGCAACGACAATGCCCGCTGTTGTCATACCGAAACTGACGCTCTAATGGCACTCTTTTCCGACTTTATAAAAATCAAAGAATTGGGTTTCAACACCGTACGCTTGTGCGGATTGGAGATGTTTTCAAGTAGCAGAAAATCGGATAAAAGGATGTGCTTTTTATCTAAAAAGGGGACAGATTTGGAAAATGTTGAGATTGTTTATAACCCAAATTATGGTGAAATTCTTGCCGATTTGGTAGAAAAAGTGATAGATGAGGCTCAAGATGCCGGATTGAAGGTGATTTTGTTGAGCGGAAAATCGCAGCTACAAAGGGACAGAATTTCCAAACAATATGCCCTTTGGTTGGATGTTTTAACCAAAAAACTCAACAACTATAATGCTATTTTAGCTTACGATTTATATAACGAACCTGTTTATTCCACCTCAATTTCGTTTAGCAAAAAAGAGGTTATTAAGGTGAGTGATATGTGGTACAAAGCAGTTCGAAAAAATGACAAAAACACCTTAATCACCTACGGTTTAATGGGTCATGAAGATGTTTTAATTTGGGATCCAAGCATAGTAAAATGCGACTTTTTGAGCTTTCACCTCTACCCAAATTCTCAAAACTTCAGGTTTGTGGAAGCTTCGATAAACTGGATTTCCAACAATATCGACAAAACATGGATTATTGGCGAAACAGGCTTTAGTGGCACAAACAGAGAGAGTGAATATAAGTCGTGGGGCGATGCCCAGAAGCAGAAAGATTATGCCGAATTTATTCTCAAACATGCCTATTGTTGCGGAGCTGCCGGATTTTCGTGGTGGGTTTACAAAGATGTCTTTTGGGGTAGCGAACAAAATTGGTTTGGAATTTTGGATTATGATGGCAAAGAGAAGCCTGTTACTGAAGTTTTTAAAAATAAAATTTCGGAAAATCAATGCAGAGGTTGCAACAAAGCTGATGATATGCACTACTACCGCAAAACCGACTGCACATACAGCGTTAGCGGCACTGTGGAGGACGAAAAAGGAAAGCCAATAGAAGATGCTGTAATTTATGCATGGAATAATAAGTGGCAAAAACATGTTTTCACTTTTAGCGATAAATGGGGTAGTTTTCAGCTCTGCTCTCCAGACAAAATTGCCTATCTAAAAGTTTCAGCCTTGAGGAGAGATAGTGTTCACAAACTTATAAACTTAAGAGATAAAAACAGTCGTAATATTGGACGAATAGAACTTAAACCGCTGAAAATAAAATGAAATCCGAGCATATTCAACTGATGAATCAGATGGGAAAAGAGAAAAAAGCTTTTCTTTTTTTGATAAATTTTGAAAAAACCGATGTTAAAATTTTCCCGCTACCAGCTGATAACAATAAAGTACTTTATAACTTTGGAGGTGAGAAAAACTACCAAGATATAGAAATCAAGAAAGAATTAATTTTCAAAAAAGAGCTTGTTTCCATGGCGGAATATGATGCAAAATTTCAAAAAATAATGCAAAATATTCACCAAGGGAAAATTTCTCTAATCAACCTAACATCACCCACAGCTGTGGAGTCGAATTTTAGTTTAGAAGAGATTTTTCATGCTTCCAAAGCGAAATACAAGCTATATTTAAAAGATGAATTTACAGTTTTTTCTCCCGAAATTTTCATAAAAATCTCCAATAATACAATTAGCACCTATCCCATGAAAGGCACCATAGATGCCAGTATTCCCAATGCTGAAGAGATAATTTTGAACGACAAAAAAGAGATTTTGGAGCATAAAGATGCGGTGAATTTGCTTAGCGAAGATTTGCAGAAAATTGCAAAAAACGTACGAACAGAACGATTTAGATTTATCAGCAAGATAAAAAATAGAGATAGAGAGCTGTTGCAAGTTAGTTCTGAAATTTGTGGCAATATTCAAAATGATTGGGCTAAAAATATTGGAAGCATTTTGGACAAACTTTTGCCTGCTGGCTCAATTTGTGGTTTTCCGAAAGATGAAAGTATTAAAATCATCCACGAAGTGGAAAATTACCGAAGAAATTTCTATACTGGCGTGATGGGAATTTTCGATGGAAAAACGTTGGATTCTGCTGTTATGATTCGTTTTATAGAGAAAGATAATGGCAAGTTTTTCTATAAAAGTGGTGGCGGAATTACCCAAAACAGTGAAATGAAAAAAGAGTATGACGAACTAATAAAGAAAATTTATGTGCCAATTTATTGAGTCCATTAGGCTAAAAAATGGCGAGTTATTTAACTTAGAATTGCATCAAAAAAGAGTTGAAAAAACTTTCTTGGAGTTTTTTCCCAATTCAAATGCTTTTGATATAAAAACCACACTTCAAAACATACATCTTCCTGAAAATGAGCTTTATAAAATCAGAATTGTTTATGATTCAGAGATTAGAACATTGGAGATTTTAGAATATCAAAAGCCAAATTTTTCAAAATATAAGTGTTTTCATATTCCTTCCGATTTTAATTATGATTTCAAATTTGCCAATCGTCAAATTTTTGATCAAATTTCTAAAAACACCTCCAAGGACACTTTGGCAATCTTAGTAAAAAATGGTCTTGTTTGCGATTCCACTTTTTCCAATCTTATTTTCGAGAAATCGGAGAAGCTGTTTTCGCCTGCCAAGGCACTTTTGCTTGGAACACAGCTCCAAAAACTGATTTCTGAGAGAAAAATTCAACTTATTGATATTGCCGAAAATCAAATTAAAGATTTCGACAAAATTTACTTTGTTAATGCCCTTAACCCACTGGACGCAGCTTCAGCCATTTTGCTTTAAAACAACTTCGCATAACAGTTTCAGGCTGGAAAGTGGCAGGAATTTCGAAGCACTTCATATTAACTTAGGATAAAGTTCCTGACTTCGTCAATGCGACACTTTTTTTAGACTTTGTGCCAAAAGTTGTTTTCGAATAGTTTTGCAATAGATTTATGTTTGTCTGTTATTAGCATAGTTTTCGAGATTGTTTCATTACTTTCTTGCAGCTTTACTTTAATTGTGGTGACTGTCTTGGCAATGGATAAAACTTTATCAACACTCATGTTTATGTCATTCTTTTTTAGAACTCGCTCTAATTCTTTATAAACTTTGTAAGCCACAAAGCATATACATACATGAGCTTCTATCCGTTTTTTTGTGAAATGAAACATAGGTCGTAAATCCAATACACCTTTGGTTACACGGAATGCCCTTTCAATCTGCCAGAGTTCACTATATTGTTGACAAACTTCGCTACCTGATAATTTAGTGTTGGTTACATAGCCCTTTAGACCGTCCCATTTTGCTTCTTCTTCAATTTTTGTATAATCAATTTCAACATTTATTTTGTCGGTAAGCTTCAAAAATTTATTATAACCTCTTTTGTTAATCTTGTCTTTTGTAATTGAACCTTTTTCATACTCTTTTTCAAGTCGCTTAATACCTTTTTCGCGGTTAATAGCATCCTTTCTGGCACGTTGCTCAGTGTAAGCTAAAATCAATCTTTGCTCCTCTGATTTTTGATAATCACAAAAAATACCTACAACTTTCTTTTGAGATAAAATCCATTCCTTGATGACATCATTTTCGCTTTTTATTCTTGCTCCAATTATGTATTTGTAATTCTTATTCTCTAATTCCTTGATATTTTCTGCATTCATTAAACCTGAGTCGGCAACAATAATGAAGTCTTTCAAATCGAACTTTGAAACAAAATCTCGAATAATAGGCAACATAGTATGTCCTTCATATTTGTTACCTTCGTGTATAGAATAAGCCAGTGGATAACCGCCATTACTGACCAAAAGCCCTAATACTATTTGAGGTTGGGAATGTTTACCATCTTTATACCAGCCTTTCTTCCGTAATTCATCATCTCGGTCTGTTTCAAAGTAAAGTGTTGTTACATAATAAAAAACTACGCCAATACTACCTCCAAGAACCTCCCTCGTGTGATTTACGCTAATCTCTTGTATATTATCTTTTTGTGTATCAGATAGTTTGTCTAAATAACGATATATCTTGTTCAAATCAACATCCTCATCAAAATAGGATTTTAAATAATCAGATGTAGCAACTTTGCTTTGTGGTTGACAGATACGCGATACAACTAAATGCTTTAATACGTCATCATTTATTTTATCAAATCCAATACTTTTATAAATAGGATTTAAGATTAACTGAGTGCCATTGATTAAAATTTGCTCTATTTTATTTAAAAATCCTTCTACAAATAGTTTTTCTTCGTCTTGACGCAATTGCTCTATAAACATATCGAGACCTCTTGTCTGCTCTGAAATCCACCTTTTACCCTGTAAATAAAGATCATTTATCTCTTTAGGGTCAGAACTCACACCAATGGTTTTGAGATAATATGTTTTACCATTGCGTTTTTCTACAATCACAACACTAGTACTTCCTGATCTATTTGGTTTTTTACGTACATACATGATGTAAAAATAGATGATTTTTACTTGCGACACCCAAAAAAGATGTCGCAAAAAATACAAAACATTGATAATTAGACAATTACAAATAACAGAAAAATAAAGTGATAAAGTCAGGAAAAGGATTAAAAATTATCACATCTCTGTAAAAGAGTATGACAATAAAATTGTTTTTCTTCGTAAGCTAAGTCCGGGGGGTAGCGAGCATAGTTTTGGGATACATGTGGCACGCATGGCAGGAATGC
>JAAYKF010000037.1 GCA_012522535.1 Bacteroidales bacterium | reverse complement strand
ATCTAAAGCGTCAATCCTTGGCGATTGCTCGGTGTCAACTTCTGACAGTAGTATAGCTTTTGTCTCTTTGTTGGGGAGAGTGCTTTTTTTAGATTTATCAACAACTAAAACTTCTTCAACAATGGTGTTCCACTCGCCACAGGCACTACATTTGCCCATCCATTTAGGATGCTGAGTGCCACAGCTGGAACAAAAAAAAGAGGTTTTAGTTTTACTCATCTATTGGACTAGTAGCGAACAAATTCGCCATAAAAGCCATTGTTGTTTATATATTTGAATTGGTCGTTGTTGAGTTTTACAATTTTCCCGGGTGCCATAATATAGTACAATGGTGCACCTGAAACCTCTTCTGTTATGTTGAAAGTGTAGGTGGTGCCGTTAAACCCAAGAGAATAGTTGGCTCTTGAAACTTCGTTCATCTCGCTTTCGCCAATGGGTATTCTGTGAATAATTAACTGTCCAGAATTAAACTCCCAAATATCGGTGGGCTGAGGTGTGTCAACATTGCTAACGACAATTTTTCGCCATTTGCCTTCAAGTTTGCTCTCTTTTGACTTTGTACATGAGCTTGCAAACAAAACAGAACTTGCTACAACTAAAATTAATAATAAACGTTTCATGCTATTAGATTTAATCTACAAAAGTATAATATATTTTTATAATAGTCAAGTTTTTTCTGCAAGGAAAGAAAATATATGTTAAGAGGCACTTTTGAGTTTTTTTCTAAACTATATGTTTTTGTAGTTTTTTATGCCCTCTTCGTCATAATCGCAGTTGACCCATTCGTAGTCTAATCTTGCATTTGCCTTCTTATAAAGTTCAATGGCATCAACATTCCAATCTAAAACTTGCCAACGTACTCTTTTGCAATTTTCAGACTTTGCCACTTCCATAATCTTGTTTATCAAGGCACTGGCAATGCCTTTGCGGCGATGTTTTTTGTCAATATATAGGTCGTCTAAATATAATGACTTGCCAATCCAAGTGAAATAAGCAAAAAAATAGAGTGCAAAGGCAACAATCTCACCTTCCTGATTTTCTACCACAAAGGTTTTGAAATATTGCGACTCATCTTCCATTTTTTCGACACTGTTGGTTACATTCTCTAAGGCATTTTCAAAATCTGCCAACTCTTTTATATAGTCTAATATTTTGGGAAAATCTTTCTTTTCACCAGCTCTAATCGTATAATCCATAACGCAATCAAATTAGTTTCTAATAATGATAAAATAAGGACTCTTTATATACTTTTTCTCCGTAATAACATCAGGATTGTCCTCTGCTGAAATTTTCTCAATAAAAAGTCGTCCTCTAAGTGAAACCCTTTGATTTTTTAAAAGTTCAATTTTATCCTCTTCAATTTCCGATGCAAAAACAAAATATTCTCCAACTTTGTAGCAATCATCATACATCTGCTCTTCAAAAATTCCAATGACAGAAAGCTTTTTACCTTGATCTATCAGCTCTGGCATATGAACTTGCGAAAAAGAAAATTTTATTGCGAAAAATAAAATTGTAAAAATCAAGAGAATATTTTTTTGCATATTTTTAAAGCTTGAATTATATAAACGTAAAAGCTTGAAAAAAGGTTATATTTCCTTAAGTTTAATACTGCAAAATTCTACGGAGCCAAAATCTCCACTCTCCATTCTCCATTGTCTTTCACATATTTAAGTCTATT
Source organism: Bacteroidales bacterium (assembly GCA_012522535.1). GTDB lineage: Bacteria > Bacteroidota > Bacteroidia > Bacteroidales > WCHB1-69 > JAAYKF01. The sequence goes on along the minus strand of JAAYKF010000037.1, from coordinate 2,081 downwards.
GTGCAGGCGGCTGGGGCGACCTTGCCAAAATTCTATAGCAGTTGGTTTTACTATATATCCTCCCCAAAAATCAGGATAATCCAATCTGTTGGATTTCAGGATTTTATCTCTATCCTCTTTCAGTTTTTTAACCGATTGGATAACTTCACTTTGCGGCGATGCAAGGGCAGAGGCTCTGCTCTCAGCAGGGCGGGAATCGAAATATTCTTTAGATTTTTCTATAGATATTTTTTCTATAACTCCTTCAATGCGAATTTGTTGTTGCATTATTTCCCAAAAAAATAGCAGAGCAACTTTGTTGTTGTGGGAAATGTTTTTAGCTTTTCGACTTAAATAATTTGTGAAAAACACAAAACCTTCATTTGAGTATTCCTTTAGCAAAACAATTCTCGACGAAACATTTCCATCTTTGTCGGCAGTTGATACACTCATGGCATTGGTTTCGCTACTGCCTTTCATTTGCTCCTCAGCTTTTTTATACCAAATATCGAAAAGTTCATAAGGATTTTGGGGTATGTGTTCAAAATCAATTTCATCAACAGAATAATCCTTTCTGTGATTCCATAAATTATTTTGTAAGCTGTTTTTACTCATTGTGTTACGCTTTTTTATTTCAACAATAATATGTGCCAAATGTTCTATTAATGAAGCATTGTATATATGTTATTCCAATTAAAATTGCCCAATATCACCTAAAATTATCAATTGTTTTGTACTTTTGTGTGCATAAAATAAAATACAAATTATGTGTAGAATATTTTTTATAACAGTAGCTCTCTTTTTCTCAAATTTATTGTTTTCACAGCAAGCAAATCGACTTTACGAAGAGGGCATTTCTAAGATGGAAAAGGGCGATTTTAGAGGTGCAATACATAGTTTTACTAATGTTTTAAATGGCAATATTTCTTTTTTTCAGGCAAATCTCGAAAGAGGAAAATGTTATGAAGAAATTGGGAAAATCGATTCTGCTTTTATTGATTATCAAACCGCCATAAATAAGAATGCCAACTACGCAAAATCTTTTTATTATCGAGGTAAATTATACCATAAACAAAAGGATTATAAAAAAGCAATTGCCGATTTTTCGAAATCTATTTCCATTCGAGATAATGTTGCTGATGCATGGTATTGGCGAGGTTTAACCTATTTTGAGACAGCTGAATGGCAAAAAGCTATTGACGATTTTACCAAACTTATTTCCTTAGACTCAAAACATAAAGATGGATATTATTATCGAGCTTTGTGTCTAACACAATTGAAAAGAAATAGTGAGGCAATTTCCGATTTAAATAAGGTTTTGAGTTTCGATAATTCCTATAAAATAGCCTATTTTCAGAGAGCAATTTGTTATGAAAATGAAAATCAAAATGAGAAAGCCATTAATGATTATACAAAGGCTATTAGTCTGGGATTAAGCTCAGTTGAGGTGCATAAAAAAAGGATGCGAATTGCATTTTTAAGTAAAAGATGGAAATTGGTAATTGAAGATGCCAATAAACTGATATTTGATTTTAAGGATAAAAGCACCCAAACACTTTCATATAGGGCAGATGCGTATATGTCAACTGCTGACTATACTCCTGCTATAAAGGATTATACTAAGCTTATTCAGTTGGACAGAAATAATTATGATGCTTATCTGAAAAAAGCAGAATGTCATCGATTGATGAATAAAATCCCCATGGCTTTGAGTGAGCTTCGCAAAGCTTCCAATCTTCAGCCAAAGTCGCACGAAGCATTCTTAGAAATGGGTAAAATCCTCTTTGAACAGAAAAAATATCAAGAGTCGATAGATAATTTGAATAAGGCTATAAAAAACAACTCCAAATGTGCTGATGCTTATTTTTATCGTGGTGCCTGCAAAGATTTTCTGAAAGACTCAAAAGGTTCATGCGAAGATTTACGAAAAGCAGCCAGCTTGGGACATGAAGAAGCTATTGAAATAAATAAAGTAAAATGCAAATAATCTATTTGTCAAGTTTTTCGTAAGATGAATTCTGCGAAATATATTCAGGAATTATCTGTTTTAGTTTTAGAACTAAATTTTCGTTGCCATTGTAAATATTGTCAATAATGTCGTT